>JAICUM010000814.1 GCA_025935855.1 Pirellulales bacterium
GGCTAGCGCCACGCGGCTGATGGATCAGCCGGAACGCGCTAGCGTCCGGTTCAATCTCTCGGTGCTCAGGCTTAGCGCTCGTCAGCTTTCGAAACGCCGCCCTTGGCCAGATCGTATTTCGGATCGGCGTATTTGGCGAAGAACGCCTGAAGCTTTTCGCTTAACTCCTTTTGAACCGCGGCATGCTGGGGTTGATCGATCAGGTTGTGTCGCTCCTCGGGATCGGCCTTTAGGTCGTACAGTTCATTCGGTCCGTCGGGAAAGCGGGTAATCAGCTTCCACTCGTTCGTGCGAATGGACCGCACGTTCTTGAACTCGAAAAACACGGCCTCGTCGCCAGTGTCGCTAGTGCCTTCGAGCGCAGCCTTGTAGCTGTGCCCGGGCAGCGGCGGATCAGTCGGCATCCTGTCTTTCAGGCCGACGACGTCGAGCAGTGTCGGCAGGAAATCGTAGTTGCTGACGAGAGCCTTGGAACGTCGCCCCGCGGGAATCTTGCCGGGCAGCCGGTAGATCAGCGGCGTGTGCGTCGTCCAGTCGTAGCCCGAGATCGGGCGGGTATGGTCGCCCATGCCCCAGAAGCCGTTCTGGCCACACGCCAGGCCCTGGTCGGCGGTGAAGACGACCAGCGTGTCGTCGTCGACGCCGTTGGCTTTCAACGCATCCAGAATGCGGCCCACCCCGTCGTCGATCCCGCTGATTTCCGCGGCGTAGCGGCGCATCGCTTCGACATTGTTCAGCAAGTTCTTGTTGCCGTGCAGCCAGGGGTTCATCGGCTCGCGCGGGAAGGACTTCAACTCCTTGTCGGCGTAATAGGCGGCGTGGCGGTTGTGCGACTTGTGCGTCATGCTCGGCCCGAGGCCGTAAGGACCGTTATACGCAAGGTACAGGAAGAACGGCCGGTCGCGGTTCGCTTCGATAAACTTCACGCCGCGATCAGTCCACAGGTCGGTCAAGTACTCCGGTTCTTTGCGCGTTTTACCATCCTCAATCACCTCCGCGTTGTAGAACGTGGTCGTGTGGCCGGTGGGCATCGTGGCCCACGCGGTGAAGCCCTCTTGCGGCGTGAGATTGCCGCCGAGGTGCCACTTGCCGGCGAGACCGCACGCATAGCCGGCGTCGCGCAGGATTTTGGGCAGCGTGCGAAATTCCGCGATCGTCGAGTGGGCATGCGGCCCCGTCTGAGCGCCGCCGGCCGGGAGGTAGCTATGCACCCCGTGCTGCGAGGGAATGAGCCCGGTCAGCAGCGTGGCCCGCGTGGGCGAACACACGGCGTTCGAGCTGTAGCAGCGCTCGAAGAGCGTGCCTTGGCTGGCCAGACCGTCGATGCGCGGCGTTTGGATGTCCGGATTGCCGTAGCAGCCGAGGGTCCAGGCGCCCTGATTATCGGTGAGGATGAGAACGATGTTCGGCGGAGCGGCCGAGGCGCCCGCGGCAGTCAGAAGTGCGGCGGCAACGGCGAGAATCAATCTAGGCATTGTAGTGAACATTCGCGGCGGACTACGGAATTGGCGGCGAAGAGACGCCAACGCATTTTCTGCTTTTTCTTCCTCGTCGAAACCCACGCGTCGCGAAA
>JAICUM010000017.1 GCA_025935855.1 Pirellulales bacterium
CATAGAACTCTTCCCCATCCGCCCACAAATCCATTCGCTCCGGCCAGGCTTCAATCGCCCGAAACAACTTTGAGCGCCATCCAGGCGACCGGTGCAGCTCCATCGCCAAGGCGTCGCGATGCAGCGCCGTCGCGAAGTTCACGACGTTCGTCCGGTTGTCGCCCGCCTTGAGCAGCGCACTGTGAAACCAATCATGGCTCGCCTGCCGCTGCGTAGCCGAATTGATGTGGCTGTCATTCTGCAGATCGTCGCACACGACGAGCGACGGCCGATGCTGCCGCCGCCGTAGGCCGCGCAACCGCTGGCCCGTGCTGTACGCCTCGATCACCACGCCGCTGCGCAGCTCGATCGCCTCCGTGCGCCAGTGCCGCCCGCGGCCGCTCCCCTTCGGATAGTACGCCTGCAACAGCTCGTTCTGCTCCAGCTCCGCCTTTACGTGCGCCAGATGCCCGCGGGCCTGCTTGATCGTGTCCGACACGATCCAGATGTATGGCTCGCTTTCCTCGACGGCCGAACGCAGCACATAAGCCAGCGTCCCCAGCGTGCTCTTCGCACTGCCGCGCGGACCCAGCGCGTTGAGCCGCCTGCCCCGCGTCACCGTCAACCGATCAAGCTCGTCGCTCAGCCACAGGTGCATCTTCGACGGCGGCAGCCGAAAGTACGCCGGCAACAACGTCCGGCCCCAATCCACCAACCGCATCGAGCGCATCGCGTCCACCGTCCGCGCCACCACCCGTTCTCGCAGCCGTTCTGACAGCTCCGAAAGCACCGAGTCCCGAACCGCTGCCTCGCGCATCACAACCGTCATCCGTCCTGTCCCCCACTTCGCTCCCCCCATAGCCCCGACCTAGCTAGGTCGGGGCTGCGCCGCCAACACGCTTCCAATCGTCCAATCCGCGTTCATTCGCGTGCTATTCCGCCCCCGTCGTCACTGACCTCCAACAACACCGGCTCCACGTCAATCACCACCGCCGGCTCCACGCTCTCGACCGTGACGTGCATCAGCTTCGTGAGCAACGACTGCCGCCGCATGACGTCCGGAATCTCCGCCACGATCAGCTCCGCAAACCGATCGAGCGCCGCCATCACCGCCTCCGGATACTCGCTGGCGATCTCCTCCCGCTCGCTCGGCGCCAGCCCATGCTGCTCCAACCACCACACGCTGGTGCGCCAGTTCTTCTCATCCTTCGACGCCTTGCTCACGTTCATCATGTGCCGCACCGCGGCCTCCGCTTCAGCGCGCAGCACCTCCCGCGCGAACGCTTCGTCGCCGAGCACGAGCTGCTCGAACTGCTCGCCGCTCAACCCCACGTAATTGGCCGCCGTCGCTCGCGGACAACCCAATTGAATAACATGCAGCAGCTTCGCCCGATCGCTCGCGCTCAGCCTGGCCTCGCCAGCTTCCTCAGCATTCGCCCTCCGCCCCCGCCACGCCGACCGCAACAAAGCCAGCGCCCGTGACCCCCGACTAGTTTCCATCGCTCCCCCTGTAACGGCGGTTTTCAACCGCCGCGAAAAAACACATCACACTCGCGTGCCACTGCCGCGTGCCACTGGCATCTTGCCAGTGCAGAAGTGGGTACTCGCGTGCCACTTCTCACTCGCGTGCCACTGCTGGCTTGTCCAGCAGTGTGCCCCAGGTACACGCTACGCCCCCACGTACTCAAACGAGACCACCGCCCGCCCCGCCGAATTGCGATATCCCCGAAACCGCGCCGACTTCTGAGGACGCCTCCCCGCCTTCCTAACATTCACCGTCCTCCAATCCGCCGATCGCTTGCAATGCCGAATCAGCGCCGGATGACTGCTCGTCACGTTGATCCGCAGCCCCTCCTCCCGATGCAGCGACGCCACCGCCGCCACCACCCGCATCCCGATGCCCATCCCCTGGTAATCCGGCAGCGTCACGATGCGCGTAAACCGCCGATGGTTCTTCCTGGTAATCACCGGCAGCGTCGCACAAAACGTCACCGGCTCCCCGTCCCAAGTAGCCAGGTAACACCGCGCCCCGACCGCCAGCGCGCCGCTCAAATAGTGATGACGCGCAAACAGCTTCCACGGCGCCAGCCCGCAGCGATGGACTTCAACGACGATCTCAGGCCGCCGAAGACGCCTCCGCTGTAGTTGGCCGGTGGCCATGTCCAACACCCAATCCGCTTCCAGCCACTCGGCCACGTCGTAATGGCACGTCACCGCCACAAACCGGCACGGAATCGTCCCGCGCCGAATTCCCTTCGCCACCGCCGCCGAACACGCCCGCGCCACATTCCGATCCACCACGCTCGTGTACTCATCGAAGACGACGAGAGGGTTCAGGGTTTGGGGTTCAGGGTTCAGTTCGGTTTCGTTCCTGAACCCTGAACCCTGAACCCTTGCCAACGCCCGCGCCAAATCACACCGAAACCGCTCCCCACAGCTCAGCACCCCATACGGCTTCACCCACGACGGCGGCGAGCTGAACCCCACGGCCGTGAACAACTCCACCACCTGCCGCAGCGGCGTCTCGCCAAAGCAGTCGATGACCGCCCTATCCACCGGCCAGTCCGCGCCGCGATAAAGCTGCTGCTCGTAAAACCGCCCCGCCACCGTGCTCTTCCCGCTGCCCGAAGGACCAACGATCAGTCCGACGTCCCAAGGCTCCTCCAAGTCTGGCAATTCGACCGAGAATCTTTCGTGCGCCTTCTCCTCCAACGGCACGTCGAACATCCCCGCCACCTGCTGCACGCGGAACGAGTCAAACACCGGACACTCGACTTGTATTTCCAAGTTGGGCATTTTAAGAATCGAGGGTTTGGGGTTCAGGGTTCAGTGCGGGCGCCAGAAACTCAGCGATGAAGGGTCGATCGTTATTAACCTGAACCCTAAACCCCGAACCCTGAACCCTCACAACGTCAACACTCGGCATCGATAGCCCTCCTCGCGCATCCGTTGATACACCGCCTGCTGATCCGCCTCACTGGCGCAATCAACAATGATTTGCCACGACTCCGGAATCTCCACCTCCGGCCGCTCGCTCACCTCGCCAAGCGACTGCTCGATCTCCGCCGCCTGCTTTGCCAGGCCGTCCAGCAACTGCTCGAGCTGCGGACTGGCAAACTCAGCGCTCGTGAGCAGCTCTTCCAGCCGCTCCTGGTCCACGCCCGCCATCGCCGCCAGCGGATCGTGCGTCAGCAGAATCTTGTCCGCCTCTGCCGCGCTCACATCCAGCACCAGCACCGGCACGACCGCGTCCGGCGTCGTTTCCGCCCGCAAATGCCCGTCGATGAGCTCAAGCGAACCGTCCTCCAGCTCACGGGCCAACAGCGCATCCGCATGCCCCACCTCGGCCAACAGCCCGCGCATTGCGTCGCGCTGCCCGTCCGGATGCGTCCGCCAATTGCGCGGGTTTGGCCGCAGGTCACTCGCCGCCACACGCCGCAGCTCCTTAATCCGATCCCGAATCTGCATAACCGTTTCCTTTCCCCGCCGCTTGCGGCTTAGCGCCTTCACCTTCGCACGTTCCCTACCGCGGTTCGCTCACCGCCGTCGGCGTCCTCGCCTCGCGCGCACTCCCCATCGAATGCACCACGTCGTTCAGCAAGTACCCGAGCGCCGTTCCCAACAGCGCCACAATCGTGATCCACGACCGCCGCAGAACCATCATCCAGCCGATCAGCCCCAGCTCCTCGCCGCCGCCACGCAGTGTGTTGTCAATCGCCGAAATCATCTGCTCATGCTCCTCCACCTGCCGCCGCAAGTTCCCCGGCAGCTCCGTCTGGTACCCCAGCTCGCTCCGCAGAAACGCCACGACGTGTACCAACTGCGTTTCCAGTTCGTGATTGCATTCCATCGATCGTTCCCCCCGTCAGCCCCTCGACGCCGATGAAGCACGGCCTCTCGCCTTTAGCGCGACTCATCCGCCGCGCCGAGAGGCTGAATTAGGGTTCCCTCAGCCACGCCTCGCCGTCATTTTGTGGCCACCGCGACAGCCCGCGCCGTCTCCGTCTTCAAATTCGGCGAATCAGTCGGCCCTTGCGGCTCTTCCGTCGGCCGAACGCCCGAGGCCATGTCCACGCGATTCGAATCGCCCGCGAACGCCTTCAGATACTCCAGAATCTGCACGTAGCTGCCGTACATCCGCATCGAGTCCTTCACGTAGATGAACGACGTGCGGAACCGGCTTTCCAGCCGCGTCCAGTTGACGACCGCCCGATCGACCGCCCCCAGCAGCACCAGCGCGTTCTGGCTGCGGAAGTTGAGCTGGCTGCTCAATGGAATATTCGCGTCCGTGCCGTCCACCGACCACGGCAGCAGAACCAGCCCGCCAGGCGCTTCCTGAATTTCATCGCCGCCGAACGGCTCGGTCGAACCCGTGAGCGTCAGATCGGCGTTGATCGCTTTCTCGATCAAATCGCCCAGCGGCGTCTTCTCTGGGTTGTACGTCACCCGCCGCCGCATGCGGTCGCACGCCAGCAGGTGCTCGATGTAGTGATTCTTGGTCGTCTCATCGAGCCCGCCGCGCACGCCGAACTCGTCGTTCGCCACGATCTCGCTGCGAAAATCAAACAACGGCCCAAGCGCCGCCATGATGTGCAGATTGCGAAACTGCGTAATGATCCGCCGAAATTGTTCTTTGCCAGGATCGCCGGTAGGCATGTGATGGTCTCCTTGTTTGGGTTAAAGTGGTTTTACGTTTACTTGACTGTTAACTTCGTTGGCGCGATCTCATTGAACCGATCGCGCAGCTCACGCCTCAACTGATCGGCCCAAGTCGCCTGCGACGAATCACCGTCGCCTTCGGCAATCGAGTCGAGCCGATCGAGCGCAATCCGACCTGCAAGCGCATCTTGTAGCGGGTCACGTCCTTCGAGCTGCGAAAGTCGTAGAAGTTCTCGAGCTTCACGATCATCCCGCTCGACTGGAAACGAAGCCTCCGCCGCGGCGGTCGCCTCCAGATCGCTTGCTGAGCTTCCGTCCTGCGCGGCGCCCAACTCTGGAGCCTCCCCCCGCTTGTGTCTTCGCTTCAGCCACCGCCCCACAAGCGACCCGCCGACGCTGGAGGCCGCAATAATCGCCCAGCCCACCGGCCCGCTGATTCCCAGCGCGGTGGTAGCCAGCACGCCCGCCGCCCGCCCCGCGCCGCCAAGCGCGCCCGGCAGTTGATCAAGCCGATTCAAGAGCGACTCATGCCGCTCACGCCCCTCGGCCGACAGTGCCGTGACGTCGCTCGACTTCGCCAACGGCGCCAGCTCGCCGCGCAGCGCATAGTCGCCACGATCCTGCTTCCCCTGCTGCAAGGCCGCAATCTGCGCCGCGATTCCCTTCAACTGATCCGCGCAGCCGCACGCACACCCGCCCTGCGCCGCCGCCGGCGCTCTCGGCGCTCCCGCAACAGGCAAGCCCCCACTGGCCGCAGGGCCACGCCCTGCGGGCGCAGCGGAGAAAACGCCACCACCACCAAGCAATGGACAGCGCCCGTTCACACACCCGCCCACGCTGACAACCGGTGTCGCCGCCACAACGCCCACGCGCCCTGGCAACAACCGCGACGCGAATTGCTCGAGCGGCCGCCCCGTGCTCGCATACGTCACGCCATTGCTCTGGCCCCACACCACGGCTACCAGCCGCCCCTCTCGGTCGAACACACCCCCGCCTGAATCGCCCGATCGCACCGCGCCGCTCATCCTCAAGCTTTGCTGCCCAGCGCCTTCCGAGTAACCAACAACCGGCCCCGCCACGCAGCGATAATCACCGTTCGGCCCAAAACCACACGCCGTGAGGCTCCCATTCGCCTCAACCTGCAGACTGATGGCCGCCGCCTCCGCTAGCGGACTGGCAATCTCCAGCGCCGCCAGGTCTGCCTGCTGATCTTGCGAAATCACCAGCGCGCCATGCGTTCTGCCGTCCTGAAACTGCACGACCACGCGGCCAACGCCCTCCGCGAACAAGTGATCGCACGTCAGAATCAGCCCGCGGCCGCGGCCGTCCGTCACGTCGATGAGCGTGCCGCTGCCGACGTTCGTCGAGCCATCCGGCAGATAGTTGAAAATCCGGCACGATGCCGACTTCGTATTCGCCGTGAGCGGAACAACGCTCTCCAATCGAACAGCCGCATGCGGAACGCTCGCTCCAAACGCCGACGCCAGCGCCAGTCCCATCAGCGCCCACAGCGCTCCGACCAGCGCGGCCGTCGTCAATTCCCGAAACGCCTTCCGTCGTGATTTCAGTTGCATCGCTAAACTCCCCCCAGCGTGAAGCGGTAACGGTAAAACGGGCTGCGAGCCAAATCCGCCGGCTCGGTCAGCCGGTCCGCCAGGTGCGGCACCGGGTCAACGCCGCCGCCCATGCGGTCGGCCATCGCGCACGCCTGCGAGCAGAACGGCGGCTCCCGACACAGCCGCCGGTCGTCGCCGTCAGGCTTCACCAGGAATCGCCAGATCGGCAGGTGCCGTAGCGCCGCCGTCAGCACGCCGCGATAGCCGTAATCGCACCCGGCCAAGCGCCGCATGAACCGCACGGCGCCGCGGCGATCGAACTCCCGCCAGCGCGTGCTCGGATTCACTTCAAACACGTCGATGGCGCCTGGAAACCGCCGCACCTGGCTTTCGAGCGTCACCGCGCGGCCACCCTTCAACTCGCGCACCTCGCAGCAGAACAATTCGTTGCCCCACCACACGGCCCGGCCCGCGTGGGTGTACTCGCTCCGGCCAGCCACGCCAATCAACCGCGCCACCACGCCACGGCCGCGGAACAACAGCAGATCGCCGTCGCGAATCTCCTCCGCCACGTCCGCCAGATTCATCAGACAACGCACATCGCTCGTCACGGCCAGCTTCTCCAACATCGCAATAAAAAAGCCCGCCGCCGACCATGACTGGTCAGCGCCGGGCTTCCGCGGATAGCCGCCTCAGGGCGACCTCCGCTCGATACCATTTGTTAACAGCGGGCGTGAATCTACCCGAAGTGCTGGCCCAATTTCAACAAAAAAATGGAGAGAAAATTCGCGATGAGAAATCGTACCGGTTGGCCTGATTTGCCTATTGATTCACATCAATGGCCACCAAGAGCAGACCGCGTCTAAAACGCCGCTTACACTGGCCCCTGACTACTGACCACTGGCTACTACTTATCGCACGTTGGTGCGCCGGCTCGCCACGCCGCCAGTGTAGTCGCGCTCGTACGCGCTGAACTCCGCCCACACGGGGAAGTGGTCGGAGACTTGCTCCGCCATGTCCAGCGAAAGATTGTACTGCTTCATGAGATCGAACACCCCCGAGCGACCCGCGTACTCGGTTGTCGAAGGCAGGTGGATAATGATGTTGTCTTCCAGGTGCGTCTGCCGCGTGTTCGAGGCCACGCCGCGCAGCAGCGGCGCGATGCCGGGTATCTGACCAATACGGCCCAGATGTTTTTCATCGGCGTTGTAGTCGCCGAGCATGATAACGTCATCCTCGCCGCGCCCAGCGCGACGAACCACCCGATACACCTCCGCGAGGGCTTCAATCTCTTTGTCTCTGGTGGATACCGGCTCCGGCACCGTGTGTACATTCACCAGGATGAATGTGAACGCTATGTCCGGCGACTCGCGCGTGCAAAAGCTGGCCACGTACGGTTCGCGGCTCAGCAAATTATCCGGGTCGCCAACGGTGTACACGCTGTTGCGGTCGCACATGATGCGATCCGTGTCGAACACATACGCGAAGTGCTCCTTCTCCTTCGAGTTCCCCACCGGCGGGCCAACGACAAAGTCGTAGTGGCGGCCGGTGGCATTCACCATCGCCACGAAGTTCGGCAGCACGTAATCGTCGCTTGAGCGAATCTCTTGAATCGCGACGATGTCAAATTGGCGAATGACTTCGGCGAGCACATTGACGACCGGCCGGTTCTCCAGCTTTGCCTTGCCGAACACCTGGATGTTGAACGACGCGATGTGAATCGTCGGTCCCGTGCCGAGCGGTGGGGGAGCGCTGCTTGTCGCGTGCGTCGGCGAAGAACCAAGCAGCCCTCCGAGCCACGAGCCTTGGTTCGCGGCGGGCGTGGCATTGGGAGCAGCGCCGGGCCAGCTCGCCTGACCGACGCGTGCGGTCGCCGCATTGGGCGCGTTGGGATCGACGGCCAGCTGGGTCATCCCGCCGCCGCTCAGAAACATCCACACCCCGATGCCGAGGCCGACCAGCGCGGCCACCGATAACAAGCGTTGCACGGCCCCCTCCTTGGGCGCGATGAGAACGGCGATCCATCCACAGCGGCAATCAGATTCTTACCAAGCCCGGTAAGCCAGCACGCAAGCGGCGCGGCTAGGGTAAGAAGCGGCAAAAGAGTACCGCAAACGGGCGGCTAAGGCCAGAGAAGCTGGGCAGGCAAGCGTAGCCATCTCGCTCCAGCGAGATGGCTACAATTGTTTCCCTGCTAGCTTGGTTAAGTGTCCCAGTTCAGGCAGAATCAGCCGCTCCATCGCCAGCCGCACCGCCGCGGTCGAGCCCGGCATCAGAAACACCGGCGTCCGATCAATCAGCCCCGCGCACGCCCGGCTTAGCATCGCCGCGGCCCCAATCTCCTGATAGCTGAGCATCCGAAACAGCTCGCCGAATCCGGACAGCGGCTTGGTGAACAACCGCTCGATCGTCTCGGGCGATTGATCCCGCGGCGCCGCGCCAGTGCCGCCGGTGATGAGAATTGCCTGTACGGCCGGAGAGACGACCAGCTCGAGCACCGTGGCTTCGAGCGTCGCCTTTTCGTCGGGAACAATCTGGCGGTCCACGACGCCATGCCCCGCCGCCTCCAGCAGCTCAACAATCGCCGCCCCGCTGCGGTCATCCGCCAAAGTCCGCGTATCGCTAACCGTAATCACCGCACATGCCACCGACGTCGCGGCTTGCTCGCGGTGCTCTCGCGCCGAGGGACTTTCGTAGCGGCTCATGGACTGGTTGCGCCGGTTTGGCCGGACTTGCGGGGCTGGAAGAACTCATTTCCGTGACTTAGCGGAACGCCGCACATTATAATGCAATCAGCGTGAACGCGTTTACCGATCGTCCGGCCAGAATGGCCGGGCTATATAGCCGGGCCATCCTGGCCCGGCGTGCCGCCGTTTTCTGCCGTGCGAACCGCCCGTTTTGCTTTCTGCGCTTTGCTGCTATCTGCCGCGGGGCCATCGCGCGCTGACGTCTTTCAACTGAAAGACGGCGGCGAAGTCGCCGGCACGGTCGTCGAAAAAACTGATGACGGCGGCTACGTTCTCCGCACGCCGGAAGGCGCCGTCGTCTCGCTCAAGCGCAACATGCTCGAGCGCATCGTCGAAGACAATGCCGCCCTCGAAGAATACCGCCAGCGGAGCCGCAAGACGCCCGACACCGCCGACGCCCAGCGCCAGCTCGCCGAGTGGTGCCGCGAGCATAAACTCGGCGACGAGGCCGACTTGCACCTGGCGCGTGTCGCCGAGCTTGATCCGCACGACGACGACGCCCGCCGCGCGCTAGGCTTTCAGAAAGTCGGCAACCGCTGGCTCAATGCGGATGAACTCATGGCCGCCCGCGGCATGCAGTTCTTCGAGGGCAAGTATCGCACGCCGCAGGACATCGCGCTGCGGCAGCGAAGCAAGCAGGAGGAAACCGCTTCGACGCAGTGGTTCCATAACGTCCGGCTGTGGCGGGATTGGCTTGAGAAAGGCCGGGCCGAGCGCGTCGCCGAAGCCCATGCTCTGATAACCGCCATCAACGACCCGGCCGCCGCGCCGGCCTTGGCACGGCTCCTGAACGAAGAAAAAAACCACGACATCTTCGAGCTGATGCTGGCGACGCTCGCGCAGCTCGATCACCCGGTCGCCGTGCAAACGCTGGTGTCGTATTCGCTCGACCCGGACATGGGCCGCGAGACTCGCGAGCAATGCCTCGACTATTTAACCAACGGCAAACACGCCATCAGCGTCCTCCCCTATGTGCAGGCCCTCAAGAGCAAAGACAACCGGGTGGTGAATCTTGCCGGCCGCGCGCTGGACCAGATTGGCGACCCGGCCGCCATCAGCCCGTTGATCGACGCCCTGGTCACCACGCACAAGTACCAGGTACAGCCTGAGTCTAGCGGCGGCAGTCCGATCGGCGCCGCGTTTGGCTCCGGCGCCGGCATGTCGGGCGGCGGCCTGTCGATGGGCGGCAGCGGGCCGAAGGTGATCACTCGGGCCGAGCAGAACGATAGCGTCCTGCGGGCCCTCATCAAACTGTCCGGCAAGAAGAACTTCGAGTTCGACAAGCAGGCCTGGCGCGCCTGGTTCGTCGACATGCAAATGCGGCAGCATTACAACGCCCGCCGCGACGAATAGCGATTAGGCCGCCGACGGCGCGGCTGTCGCCGCCGCCCGCGTTCGCCGCTGCCACCAGCCCTCCGACACGACGGCCGACGCCACGCGATCTTCCAAGTTCGGTCGAAAGATCGCCAGCAATAGTAGCGGGAGGTACCACGCCACGTACACGCCCCCGCCCCAGCCATAGGCGTGCCAGAATTGGACGCCCACCATCAGCGCCGCCGTGCAGCTAATCAGCGTCCCCAGGTGCTTTCGCGGCGGCCACGCGACGAAGCTGATCGCCAGCGCCAAAAAGCCAAACAAGATCGGCAGCCGATACAGCGGGTTCCACAGTCCCTCGCGCCAAATGCCGCGCAGGTTCTGAGTCTTCGGCAATCGCACGCCGAACATTTGCCACACGTGGTGCAAGAACACTTCGATGTTCTCATTCGTCAAATACAACGTGAGCACCAGCGCGGCAATCGAGAGCAACACGCCGAACAAGAATCGCTTGACGCCGCGTTCCCAGTAAAAACTGCACCACAGGAAGATCAGGAAGATCGGATAATAAATCGTCCCCGCGGCCAGTCCGATCAGAATCCCGGCCAACAGCGGCCGCCGATACAGGACGATCGACCACACCAACAGCGCCGCCGGCAACGCATGTGTGACCTTTCCGCTCCACGACGCCGTGTAGGGCAACAGCAGGTAAATCGTGGCCGCGGCAATGCCGGCCGTGATATTGCCGAAATGCCGGGCGCCAATCACCACGAGCCCCGCCACGATCATCACGTGCGACAGGATGGCCATCACGCGAGCCGTGATCACGCCGACGTGCTGCCGTTGCTGCGCCTCTTCCGCCGGCGTTTCCGGCGGCGCCTTTTCCGTACCCGTCACGACCGTTTGCGTGGAAATCCGCGGCAGAGAATAAAACAGCCAGAATCCCGGACCCTGCGTTTCAAACGTGTTGTTCGACGCGGCTTTCTCTTCCTCCGCCGGGTCCTGCGGCGTCGCCAGGGCGGGCGACACGTCCGCCTGGCTCGGCTGGCCGGTGACCACGTTCGCCATCATGAAAAACAATAGCGCGCTGGCCAGGAACGACAAACCGGCCGCATTGAGGTTCGGCTCCAGCAGCGGCCGGCGCACCATCGTCGAGTCGAGCAATAAGCGCAGCATGAACAGAGCGCTCACCGCGAACAGCCACTGAAACCCTAAAAACTGCGCCGACAGGGCGTTCGCCTTGATCCCCTCGTTCTCAAAGCTGTATTGCACCAGCAGCAACCCCGGCGCCAGCGAGATCAACAGGAACAGGTCGAGGTTGCGGACGCTCAGCACCCGGTTGAACTTAAAGAACAAGGCCAACATCAACAGCGATGACAGGTACGCCCAGCTGGTGGGATTGACCTTCTGGTAGTCGTACAGAATGACTGTCATGCATCAGAAGCGCTGGTGACAAGCGGTCGATCGCCTCGGCCCTTGGGCCAATGCTCGTTTAGGATAAGCGGCGCACGGGAAACTTCAACCCAAGGCGACCGGCTGAACCATGAACCGGCCCCAACGAAGCTCGCGATCCGCAGGCCTACACGGTCGTTTCGCTCATCGCCGCCAGCCGCTCGCGGGCGGCATCCGCCCAAGCGCTTTCCGGCGCCAAATCGAGGAACGCCTCGAAATGCACCGCTGCCTCGCTGGACCGGCCAAGCCGCTCCAGCACATGGGCCAGATGAAAGTGTACGTCAACGAAGTTCGGATAATCGTCCAAGGCCCCTTGAAACGTCGCGGCGGCCAGTTCCAATTCGCCCATCTCCGCTAAGACACAACCCAGGCTCGCCCGCGCTTCGACAAATTCTTCGTCGAGTTCCAACGTCGCGAAGTACCGCTCCCGCGCCGCGGAAAGATCGCCTGCGCGATACAGCACGTCGGCCAGTGCAAAGCTGACGTCCGCCCGAGCGCCGCCCGCCATGAGCACGGTGCGGTATGCCTCCGCCGCGCGATCCAAATGGCCTTCGTCCTCCCAATCCTGCGCTTCTTGCAGCAATCGCTCCGTCAGTTGATCGATTGTCGCTGCGGGGCCAAACGAAGAACCCGCGCCGATGTTCGTGGCGCGATGCGTCGAGCCCGCAAACGGAATCACGTGGGACGCCTCATCAGACTCCGCGTCACATGGAGGCTCGAACTCCAAGAGCAACTGACCGCCCGGCTCCGCCAGGTCATCGCCGCGCCGCAAGAACAGCCGCCGTCCTTCGACCACTATCGCCGGATCCGCCAGCGGCCGCGTGACGCCCGGCTTGATGCGCTTCAGCTCGACCAGCTTACGGTCGATGGTCCGCAACGAACAACCGGCGTGATAGAGCTGTGCCAGCCGCCGGGCAATCGCCGCCTCAGCGAAATCAAAGTACGGCAGCCGCTGCACATTCTGGACTGCCTGCAAAGCGCCCGTTCGATGCCAGCGGCGAATGGCCGCCACCGGCACGCCCAGCAGCTCCGCCAGCATCGCCGGCGTGTACAAACCACGCACCGTCGCCCCAGGCGAGGCTTCCGGCGTCGCGCGCTTAAGAGAAACTCGATCGACCGCCATGTCAGCCACGCGGCAGGTTAAAGACGAAAACGCCAGTCTCCGCCCGGTGATCGAACCTGTCAACGCATCACAACCGCACAAAAAAAGCCCCGACCTAGCTAGGTCGGGGCTATTCGCTGTCATTACAATCAAGCCGCAAAACAACAACTTACCCACCGCAGCACGGCGTCTCGATCGGGATCTTCATCACGATCGTCCGCGGCGTGCGGACCGTGTAATTCACCGGCACCTTTTTGCACACGGTTCGCGGAACCTGCACGGTCTCTTGCTGATCGACCATCTTGCACACGCGCACCTGAAGCGGCTCGACGTGCTCCTCCTGCACCCACTTGCACGTGGTCACAGGAATATGGCGCACCCGCTCTTCCGTTACCATCTTGCACACCTGCACCGGCGTCTGCTGCTGCACGCGTTCGACCACTTGCTTGTAGGTCGTCACGGGAATCTGCCGCACTTGCTCTTCGGTCACGTAACGGCAGGTCTGCACCGGAACCTTGCGGACCACCTCTTCCGCAACCTGCTTGCACACCTGCACCGGTACTTTCTGCACCACTTCCTGCGGACAGTACTGCGTCACCGGATACTGCTGCGCCACCAGATTCGGCTTCCACACGCGCTGCACCACTTGCTGCGGCGGCGCCTGGACATTGGCCCACACCAGCCCCGGCCGCTGCACGTGTACCACCCCGGTGAATGGATCAACCCGCTGCGCCGGCGGCGCCCAGGTCAGGCCGCGACGCGCATCGGTCGGCTGCACGCAAACCACTTGGTCCTGGTAACAGCCTTGATCGACATATCGCGTCTCATAACGCACCACCGGCTGCATCACCGTGTAGCGCCGTTCTTGTTCGACCGTCTCCGTCACCGGCCGCATCACGGTGTAGCGCTCTTCGCGCTCCGCCGTTTCAAACACCGGCCGCTGCACCTGATACCGCTCCTCGCGCACGCCCGTTTCAGCCACCATCCGCACGCGGTCATAGCTCGAATCGCGCATCTGCGTTTCCATCACCGGCCGCTGCACGGTGTAGCGTTCTTCGCGAACGCTCGTCTCCTGCACCGGCTTGGAAACCATGTACCGCCGCTCACGCTGCTCGGTTTCCCACATGGGAACTTTGCGCGTGACCTGCATTTGATCGTACACCGTCTCGCTCTCGAGCCGGTACGCAGTGACCTGCTGCTCGTCGTAGACGGTCTGGTATTCGAGTCGATACGTCTGGCCGCAACACTGCGCGTGAACCGGCGCCGCGGCGATCATGGGAACGGCGCCCGACAGCGCAAGACTGAGCGCCCCGAAGAACGATTTCATAAAGCACCCCAACAGTATTTTTTTGAGAAGATCCGCGAGGCTCTCGTTCGAGCCGCCGCGATGAGCTTCCCCCCTTACTTGAATCTTGCGGACAAACGCGCGCAAGGCAAATGACTGCACTTGAAAAAATTCGCTAGCAACGCGCCAACCGGCACGGCCGCTAAGGCCGTCGCTACAACCAGCGGCCAGTGCTATCTCCATCCGAGCGGCTGCCGGCAGCGCAAGCAATGGGAAAGCCGGCAAAGCAACGCGGAATGACCGCGGGGTGCGCCGCTACAACCGTCACAGTCCGCGCGACTTCACGCGCCAGCACAGATGGCAGCCTTGAGAGAAAGTTTCCGCAGGTTCGGCTTACCGGCTTCCGATTCGCGCCTTGACGTTAGCCAGAATGCGCTTCGCTGCGTCCAGGACATCCTGATGAATGGGCGCCGGATCGTTGATCGAAGGCGCCTTGGCAATGAAATTCTCCAGCGCCTTCTCCAGCGGTACGAACGTCTCCGCCGGCAGCGATTCATGATCGAGCAATTGGTTGATCGCCTTCAGCGCGTTGTTCACCACCATGTCGCGCTTGCGCGTTTTCTGCGCGACGACTTCCGCTTCCGTCGCCTGCGGCCGGAGCGGCTTCTCGCCGGAGACGCTCGATGCGATCTCCGCGGGATCGAGCATTTGCGCGACCGCCGCCGCCGCTTTGGGATCGCCCAGCCGCGCCAACCCCGCCGCGGCATTGAACCGCGTGTCCGTATGGGTGTCGTCCGCTAGTTGCTCCAGCGCCGTCACCAGCTGCGGATCAGGTTTCGGCGTCGCCGCCGCCTCCACGCCAATCGCGAACGCCGCTTCGCTGCGAATCAACTCGTCCTGATCATTCGCCAGCTCCACAAGCGTTTTGGTCAGCTCCGCGCTTTCAATCGGCTGCGGCGGCTTGAGGTTCGCCATTCCATTGCACAGCACCGCAATCGCATTGATCGCCCGGCGGCGCACGTCGCGCTCCGGGTCATTCCGGGCCGCGTTCAGCAATGCCGGCAGCCCGTCGGTCACATAAAACTCGCCCAGCGCTGAGACAAGAATGTACCGCATCGTCACTGACGCTTCGGCCGTGTCGCCGTCCGACACCAGTTCGTTCACATAGTCGGCCAGTTTTTGCGCCAGTTCATGATTGGTCTTCAGCTCCGGATACTGCTGCGGCAGATTCAACATCGCCGCCAGCTCGTTCGCCCGCTGAAACCGCGCCTGGTTGTTCGACCGCAGCGCAGCCACAATTTGATCCGGATCCTGCTCCCCCTTCCGCGCCATTGTCCCGATCAACAGCCACAGGACGAACAGGACGCCGACGATCAGCGCCGGGATCACGAACAGCTGAATGATAAACCGGCCCGTGGGCGGTTCCACGGGCGGCAACAGCTCGTCGGAGGAAACCGGCCCCGGCCGTCCATACGGCGGGGAGTGCGGGCGCTGCGGCTCAGAAGGTATGCTCATGGATGAATCACTACTCGGCAGTCGCCGTTTGGGTCTCGCGAATCTTTGAATGTACCACCTCAAGCTCACGCTCGAAACGCCCGCCGAGAACCTGGCCCTGGACGACGCGCTGCTCGAGGCGGCCGCCGCCGGCGAATTGCCGGGCGACGTCCTGCGGCTGTGGGAATCCCCCCAACCGTTCGTCGTGCTCGGCCGCTCTTCCCCCCGCGAGGAAGCGCACACGGCCGCTTGCCAAGCGGACGGCATTCCCATCCTACGCCGCTGTAGCGGCGGGGCGAGCGTCCTCGCCGGCCCAGGCTGCTTGATGTACGCCCTCGTCCTCGACCGCCGCCGGCATGATTTGACCAGCGGCGTCGGTCAGGCGCATCAATACGTGCTGAACCAAAACCTCGACTCGCTGCGTCCCTTAGCCGTCGACATCGCCTGCTGTGGCACAAGCGATCTGACATTCACCAGCGCAAGCCATGTTTCGGCGTGCCGCAAATTCTCTGGCAACAGCCTCCGGCTCCGGCGCGATCATCTGCTCTACCACGGCACGATCCTCTATGATTTTCCGCTGGAGCGCCTCGCACGCTGGTTAGCCACGCCCGCCCGCATGCCTCAGTACCGCGCCGAAAGGTCGCACGAAGCCTTCGTCTGCAATTTCCCGGCGGGCGCCGAAGCAATTGCCGGCGCCTTCATCAAAGGCTGGAAAGCAGACAAGCCGCTGGCCCACTGGCCACAGGAGCGAACTAGCGAACTAGCGCAAACTCGATACTCAACAACCGAGTGGTAACTCCGCACCCGCATCCCTCACCCCTCACCCGCAACCCATGCGCTGCCGCCCGCTCCTCGACATGCTCGCCCGCTACGAAACTCGCTTTCCGGCCGAGCGAGCGGTCGCGGCCCGCATTCGGCGACTGGTCGAAGAACACGCCGACTGCTTCGACCGCACTTGCCGACCGGGTCATGTCACGGCATCGGCGCTCGTCACCACGCCCGCGCGCGACCGTGTCCTATTAGTCCACCACCGCAAGCTCAACCGCTGGCTGCAACCCGGCGGACACGCCGACGGCCAGTCCGATATCCCCGCCGCCGCCCTCCGCGAAGCCGTCGAGGAAACCGGCCTGACGAACCTCACGCTCGAAACTAGCAGCGAGGAAATAGTGCCGCTGGACCTCGACGTGCATATCATTCCCGCCCGGTACGATGCGGCCGGCCAGCTGATCGAAGACGCCCACGAACACCACGACGTCCGCTTCCTCATCATCGCCCACGGCGACATCACGCCCCGGGTCAGCGATGAATCACATGACGTCCGCTGGTTCACCGCGGAGGAGCTGCACGCCGCCACCAACGAAGAAAGCGTCCTCCGCCTCTGGCGAAAAGCGACCGCCCACGGCATGCCCGCTTCACCGAGCCAGAATGGCTCGGCTATGTAGCCCGGCCATCCTGGCCGGGCGCGACCTGCACTCCCGCCTTGTTCCGCCGCTTGGTAAGTTAAGTATCGACAACCGCCCACATACCCAAACGAATCCCACCATGTCCGACACCACCTTTGGCGCCGTCAAAATCCGCCGCAAGGACCTCCCCGAAGGCCAATCGCTGTGCGAATACTGCACGGCCAAGTGCTGCCGCTACTTCGCCCTGCCGATGGAAACGCCCACCACCTTCGAGGAATTCGAATACATCCGCTGGTTCCTCCTGCACGATCGGGCGAGCGTCTTCCAGGAGGACGGCGACTGGTACATCCTGGTCCACACCGTCTGCAAGCACCTCCAGCCGGACAACCGCTGCGGCATCTACCACACCCGCCCTCAGATTTGCCGCGACTACACCACCGACAACTGCGAATACAACGACGACTGGGTGTACGACTTCTACCTCGAAACCGCCGAGCAAGTCTGGGAATACACCGAAGCCGTCCTCCAAGACCAAATCACCGGCACCATCCGCAGCTCCAAACCTAACCCGCTCACGGTTCTCAACTAAGAGTTTTCTGCCGCGAATCTCACGAATCTGCGCGAATAATCGCCTAGATGACCGCTCAGCGTTCCTTCCAGTTGAAAATCGTAATAAGCCGCCGCTGCTTCCCAATTCAATGGCTTTGATTCGCGCTCATTCGCGTGATTAGCGGCAAAAAAAATCCGGATCCTTATGTCACTCATCCAACCGCGCACGCTGAAAGGCTTCCGGGACTATCTCCCCGAGGCGATGATGCCGCGCGAGTGGATCATCGACACGGCCCGCCGCGTCTACCGGTCCTACGGCTTTAAGCCCATCGACACGCCGGCGCTCGAGTATCTCGAAATCCTTACCGGCAAAGGGAGCGACGAAACCGACAAGCAGCTCTACCGCTTCGAGGACCACGGCGGCCGGATGGTCGGCATGCGGTTCGACCTGACTGTGCCGCTGGCAAGGTTCGTCGCCCAGCACCAGCAGGAGCTCGGTCTGCCGTTCAAGCGCTACCACGTCGCCACGGTCTGGCGCGGCGAGAACACCCAAGCCGGCCGCTACCGCGAGTTCATGCAGTGCGATTTCGACACGATCGGCGTCACCGAACTGACCGCCGACATCGAAATGGTGCTCGTGCTGAGCGACCTGTTTACGCAGCTCGGCATCGACAAGCTCACGATCCGCGTGAATCACCGCGCCGTCCTAAACGGCATGCTCGAAAAGCTCGGCCTCGCCGATCGCTCCGCCGCCGTGCTGCGCGCGCTCGATAAATTCAGCAAGATCAAGGAGCAAGGCGTCGTCGAGGAACTTCAGCGCACCGCTCAAGCCACTGCCAGCCAGTCTGAACAGCTATTGGCACTGGCAATACTCGAAGGAACCAACGATCAAATCCTTTCCAAACTCGGCGAACTAGTTCGCGGCAACGCCACCGGCGAGTGCGGCGTCGCTGAATTGAGCGATCTAAATCAAGCGGCACTTGCCGCTGGCGTGCCCGCGTCGCGATTGAAGCTCGATCCCTCGATCGCGCGAGGCCTCGACTACTACACCGGCATTGTCGTTGAAACACAGCTCGAGGAACTTCCGGACTTCGGCAGCGTCGCCAGCGGCGGGCGGTATGACAATCTCGCGAGTCTCTACACCAATCAAATGCTGCCGGGAGTCGGCGCTGCGCTAGGACTGGATCGGCTGCTGGGCGCGCTCGAAAAACTCGGGCGATTGCCGAATGTTCAATCGCCGGCGCCCGTGTTTCTCTGCATGTTCGACCCCAAGCATCGCAACGACTACCTCAAGCTCGCCGCTCAGCTCCGCGCCGTCGGCCTCGGCGTCGAAGTGTATCCCGAACCGAAAAAACTCGGCAAGCAGCTCCAATACGCCGACAAGCAAGGCTTCCGCGCCGCGCTGATCATCGGCGACGCCGAATTCACCGCCGGCCAGTGCCAGGTCAAAGACCTCCAAACCGCCAACAGCACGAACGTCCCCTACGACGGCGCCGACGCCGCCGCCATCGCCGCCGAACTCCGCCGCCTGCTTGCGGAATAAGAATTTTTTGCCGCGAATCTCGCGAATCAACGCAAATCAAAGCAACAACCCGACAGATCTGTTAGTTGAAATGGACGATTAAATCGAACGCTTCTGTAGGTTTTTTGTGACTCTCATTCCAAACCTCGCTTGTCTGATTCGTGTCAATTCGCGCTCCTTCGCGGCAAACTCTCCCCGTCTTCTCTGGCTTCTTTACAATAGTCAGTCGTGATTCGCGGAGATACCGACTGCAATCAGATGGCCAAGCGCGACAACCATTACGAAGCCGCCTTCGAGGCCTACCTCCGCGACCGCCGCGTCGCCTACGTCGCGGTCGATGAGCAGCGCCGCAGTCGCATCGCCGCCGGGTCGCTCAAGAACGTCGATTTTCTCGTTTCGCCGGCCGACGGCGCCACGCTCCTGGTGGACGTGAAAGGCCGCCGCTTTCCCAGCGGCAATCGCACCAAGCAGTACTGGCGGAATTGGACCACCTGGGACGATCTGCACAGCCTCGCCCGCTGGCAGGAACAGCTCGGCGGCCGCAGCCTGGCCCTCTTTGGCTTCGTCTTCCACGTCGTCGCCGAGCGCTCCCCCATGGCGGCCGACCAGCTCTTCGAGCACCGCGGCCGGCTGTACGCCATGCTCGCCGTGCGCGTGGCCGACTACGTCCGTTTCGCCCG
>JAICUM010000258.1 GCA_025935855.1 Pirellulales bacterium
ATTCTCCTTCAAGGCCAGCTTTCAACCGACGCCCAGCGGCGAATCTTCAGCGTCATCGAACTTCCGTCCACCGACCTGAAGGCGGCTGTGCCGTCCCCCGGCGACGCCTCGGCGAGTCCGTCTCAAGACGAAGCCAAAGAGCGTTCGCTCGCCTACTTCAAGTCCACTCAGACGCTAATTGCCGACCTCCGCAAATCGCTCCCCGACACCAAGGCGACGACCGCCTGGATGGAACGCTACGCGCGAAAAATCGATGATCTTCCGGTGCTTCACGTCGATGAGCAGCTTCTGAACTACGGGGACAAGCTGGCAGAAACCTTGCGCGTCATGTCACTCTCGCAGCGACAGGCCGGCATCCGCGCGGGCGTTCGAGCCACGGAAGGCAGGGGTTATTATGGCGACGGGACGACCGCCTACGACGCCGACGCTCAGCGCTCGCAGTCCAGAAAAGAAGAAATGTCCGTTGCCAACGACACCCGCGTCCAGGGTTGGAAACTCATCGACGACGCCGCGGCCGACATGCGCAAGGCCATGACCAAGAAGTACGGCGTGGAGTTTTAAGGAACGTCTGCCTGGACCGCCGGGTGCGTTGATGCGGCGATCAACTTCTAACGACGATTAGAAAACGCGACGAAAAGACTTGTTTAAGTGCTAACGGCTAAGTCAGAATATCAGGTGCCTGCTTGCTCGGAATCGCGGCGCCTCTCGTCAGATTGCCGCCAGGGAATTAGCAATGAATGTTGTTTTGCGGCGATTGAAATTCAACGGGCCATTGGCCGCTGCTGCGGCGGCTTTCTTACTGGCGTGCTCGGGTTGCGGGAAACAGGCTGCTCCCACCGCCGAGCAGCCAGTGCCGCGAGTCACGGTCACGCCGGTGGTTCAACAGGAGGTCACCGACTCGGACGAATACACCGGCCGCACCGAAGCCTCCGCGATCGTTGACGTCCGCTCCCGGGTGTTCGGCTATCTCAAGTCCATCGAGTTCAAAGACGGCGATTACGTCAACGAGGGCCAGACGCTCTTCACCATCGAGCCCGACGAGTACCAGGCCATCCAGGATCAATCGGTGGCACGCATCGGGCTGACCACCGCCCAATTGGATCTCGCGAAGTCGAAGCTGGCGCGTAACAAAACGCTGCTGCCGACGCGGGCCATCTCGCAAGAGGAATATGAGGAAAGCGTCGCGGCCGTCAGCACCGCGGAAGCGTCCGTCGTGGCGGCCAAAGCCGATGCCAATCGCACGGCGGTGGACCTCAAGTACACGGAAGTGAAGGCCCCGATCAGCGGCCGCATCGATCGCGCCATGGTCTCCAAAGGCAACCTGCTCACCGGCGGCACGGCCTCCGGCACGCTGCTCACCACGATCGTCGCCGAGCAGCCGATGTATGTGTACTTCGACGTCGACGAGCGTTCGCTGCTTGGCTATCTCCGCCGCCGCACCGGCGATCCGAACGCCGCGCCGGGCAGTCTGCGCGACCTGAAAGTTCCGTGCTTTCTGCAGCTCGCCGACGAGAAAGATTTCCCGCACGAAGGATCGCTCGACTTCGCGTCGGCGCAAGTCAATGCGAGCACCGGCACCGCCAAGCTTCGCGGCGTCTTCGAAAACAAGGACCGGAAATTAGTGAGCGGGCTGTTCGTGAGAATCCGCATCCCCGTCAGCAAACCCTACCAGGCGCTATTGGTGCCGGAACGCGCCCTGGCCACGGATCAGAACATTCGCTTCGTGTACGTCGTCGGCCAGGACGGGAAAGCGGTCCGCCGCAACGTCGACTTAGGTTCCCAACGCGGCGACCTGCGGATCGTCACCAATGGACTGTCGCCAGGCGACCAGGTCATCGTGAAGGGCCTGCAGCGCGTGCGGCCGGGCCAGCAAGTCGAAGCCGAGTCAGCCGCCGAGGCGCCGAAGGTGGCGGCTACGTTGTAAATTGCTGTAAACACGAGCCCGACGCTTGCGCGTTCTGGCTAATGAAATCGGCCGGAGGGCGCTAGCCCCCGGTTCCCACATCGCAGCTTGCCATATGGCGAAGTTTTTCATCGAACGTCCGATCTTCGCCGCGGTGATCTCGGTGATCATCACGCTCGCCGGCGGCATCGCCGTCACCATTCTGCCGGTAGCCCAGTATCCGGAAATCACGCCGCCCACCGTGCAAGTGAGCTGCACGTATCCCGGCGCCAGCTCGAAGGTCGTGGCCGACACCGTCGCCGCGCCCATCGAGCAGCAGGTCATCGGCGTCGAGAACATGCTCTACATGTCGTCGCAGAGCACCAACGACGGCGGCTACAACCTGACCGTCACGTTCGAGGTCGGCACGAACCTCGACATGGCCCAGGTGCTCGTGCAGAACCGCGTCAACCTTGCCCTCCCCTCGCTCCCCAGCGAAGTAAAGCAAACCGGCGTCAGCGTCAAGAAAAAATCCCCAAGCATCCTGCTAGTCGTCAATCTCATCTCACCCAAGGGAACCTACGACCAGCTCTACCTGAGCAACTACGCCACGATCAACCTGCGCGACGAGCTCGCTCAAATCAAAGGCGTCGGTGACGTCACCTACCTCGGCCAGCTTGATTACAGCATGCGCGCCTGGCTCGACCCCGACCGCATGTCCGCGCGCGATCTGTCCGCCAGCGACGTCGTCACCGCGTTGCGTGAACAAAACGTCCAGGTCGCCGCCGGCGCGCTTGGCCGACCACCAGCGCCGAAGGGGCAAGCCTTTCAGTACACGCTCAGCACGCTTGGCCGACTGACCTCGCCGGAGGAGTTCGGCGAAATCATCGTCAAGACCGGCTCGGGCGGTGAAGTCACGCGCATGCGCGACCTGGTGACCGACGTTCGCAAGGACGCCGACGGCGCCCCCTTTGGCGGCATCCAGCTCGGCGCGAAGACCGAGGACACCTCCTGCCGCCTCGACGGCCAGCCGTCGGTCGGCCTCGGCATCTTTCAGCAACCAGGCTCGAACGCTCTGGCCACCGCTGAGTCGATTCGCGCCCGCATGGAAGAACTCAAGCTCGGCTTCCCGCCGGACGTCGATTACGCGATTGTTTACGACACGACGCCCTTCATTGACGAGTCGATCCACGAAGTCTTCAAAGCCCTCCGCGACGCGATCATTCTGGTCGCGATCGTGGTACTCGCCTTCCTGCAGTCCTGGCGGGCCACGCTCATTCCCCTCATCGCCGTGCCGGTCGCGATCGTCGGCACGTTCGCGGTGATGCTCGGCATGGGCTTCAGTCTGAACAACCTTTCGCTATTCGGCCTGGTGCTCGCGATCGGCATCGTCGTGGACGACGCCATCGTGGTGGTCGAGGCCGTTGAACATCATTTGGAACACGGTCTGTCGCCGCGGGCCGCCGCCGAAAAGGCGATGGGCGAAGTCACCGGGCCAATCATCGCCATCTCGCTCGTGCTGATGTGCGTGTTCATTCCCTGTGCGTTCATCTCGGGCATTACCGGCCAGTTCTTCCGGCAGTTTGCCCTCACGATCGCCGTCTCGACGTTCTTTTCGGCCGTCAATTCCCTCACGCTCAGCCCCGCGCTGTGCGGACTGCTCCTCAAGCCAAAGGACAAGCAGCGCGATCCGCTCACGCTGCTGCTGAACCTCGCCCTCGGCTGGTTCTTCAAGCTCTTTAACCTCGGCTTCACCGCCGCGTCCAACATTTACAGCCGCAGCGTCGGAATGCTATTGCGGGTGAGCGTCATCGTGCTCGCGGTCTACGGCGGCCTGCTGTACCTCACCTACTTCAGCTTTACGCGCGTCCCCACCGGCTTCATCCCGTCGCAGGACAAGGGCTATTTGCTGGTGGACGTCCGACTGCCTGATTCATCATCGCTTGAACGCACCAAGGCCGTGATGGAACAGGTCGAGCAGATCGCCCGCGGGGACGGTGAAAGCTCGCACGCCGACGCAGCTCACGGCGGCGAGCACGGAGCCACCGGCGGCGTCCCCGGCATCGCCCACACCATCACCATCTCCGGCCAGTCAATCGTCCAAAACGCCATCGGCTCGAACTACGGCACCGTGTACGTCGTCCTTGATGAATTCCATCATCGCCACGGCGCTGACCTCGGCGCCGACGCCATCGCCGCCAAGCTCCGCGCCGCTTGCTACCGCGACGTGCAGGAAGCCTCGGTCGCGGTGTTCGGCGCACCGCCGGTCGATGGCCTCGGCAGTGCGGGCGGTTTCAAGGTCATGGTCCGCGATCTTACCGGTCTCGGCCTCGATTCGCTGCAGGAAGCGGCCGACACGCTCGCCGCCAGCGGCAACGAGCAGCCCGGCCTCGTGGGCCTGTTCAGCGCCTTCCGCGCCCAAACGCCGCAAATGTACGTCGACGTCGATCGCGTCCGCTGCAAGGCGATGGGCGTGCCCCTGAATGAAGTCTTTCTCACACTGCAGCTTTACCTCGGCGGCTACTACACGAACGACTTCAACCAGTTCGGCCGCACCTGGCAGGTGAACCTGCAAGGCGACCCGCAGTTCCGGCTCACCCCCGAGCAGGTCGCGAAGCTCAAAGTCCGCAACACCGCCGGCGAGATGGTCCCGCTCGGCAGCGTCGCCAAAGTGAGCGAGCTCGGTGGCCCGGCGCTGGTCATCCGCTACAACGGCAAGACCGCCGCCGCGGTCAACGGCAGCTCGCTCCCCGGCGTCAGCTCCGGCACCGTCATCAACACGGTCAACCAGGTCGCCCAGAACGAACTTCCGCAAGGCATGGACCACCAGTGGACCGAGCTGACGCTGCTGCAAATCCTCGCCGGCAACACTGCGATCATCGTGTTCGGCGTGGCCGTGGTGCTGGTCTTCCTGGTGCTCGCCGCGCAGTACGAAAGCCTCTCACTGCCGCTGGCCGTGATCCTCGTCGTGCCGATGTGCCTCTTGTGCTCGGTCGTCGGCGTGGCGCTCGCGCACATGGACATCAACATCTTCGTCCAAATCGGCTTCGTGGTCCTCGTGGGTCTGGCGAGCAAGAACGCCATCCTCATTGTCGAATTCGCCAAGGAAAAATCCGCCCACGGCGCCACGCCCGCCGACGCCACGGTCGAAGCCTGCCGCCTCCGCCTGCGGCCCATCATCATGACCTCGCTGGCCTTCATTCTCGGCGTGGTGCCGCTCGCGGTGGCCGTGGGCGCCGGCGCTGAGATGCGCAGCACGCTCGGCATCGCCGTCTTCTCGGGCATGCTTGGCGTGACGCTCTTCGGCATCTTCCTGACGCCGGTGTTCTACTACCTCGTCGTCCGGCTGACGAGCCGCGGAGCCGCCAAGCCGCCCCGGCACGAGGCGCCCGAAGTCCCCGTCATCGAAACGCACCCCGCCGCCCTCATCTAGCGCCACCGTAGCCGAGTTCTCCGAAACTCGCGCCCCTCAAACGTCCCCCACCGTTTAGCCGCGACCCGAAGGTCGACCGCACCCGGAGCGCGTCCCTCAACGCAATATGGCCTAGTCGCCCCGGCGACGCATCGCCTCATAGCGAGGGAATCGAGAATTGAAATCGCGATCCCTTGCCGGGCGAAGAGTCCACGCTCATCTCGCCGCCATGTCGTTGCACGATCCGCTTGCAAGTGGCTAGCCCCAGCCCCACGCCGTCGCGCCGGCCGGCCTTCGCCCCGAGCTGGCGAAACGGTTCGAAGATTCGTTCCGCATCGGCGGCGGAGATCCCGATGCCGTTGTCGTGTACCGAGAACAACCAGCCGGTTGAGTTCGACTCCGCCGAGACGTGAATGTGCGGCTCCGCGTTGCCAGAATACTTGATGCCGTTCTCTACCAGGTTCTGCAAGAGCCTCGACATGAGCCCCGGGTCCGCGAGGATGACCGGCAGGGGATCGTTTGTTATGGAGCCGTGTTTGGCTTTAAGATCGGCGCGCAGGCTTTCCTTCACCTCGGTCAGAATGACTTCGCAATCGCAGGCCACGCGCACCAATTCGCCAAAACCAATGCGTCCATAGGTCAGCAGGCTCTGAATTAGGCCGCTCATGCGATCAACTTGCCGCGTGATGCCGGCGATGCAATCCCTCCGCTCGCCGTCTCCGAAAGAACCGTCCTCCATCGCGAGCAGCTCTGCGGACAAGCCGATCGTGTGCAGGGGCGACCGCAAGTCGTGCGCGACGACCGAAGCAAAGGCCTCGAGAGCCGCATTGGATCGCTGCAGCTCGATTCCCGTTGTTTCGAGTTGCTCGGCCTGGGCAGCCAGTTCACTGACCGCCGCCGCGCGTTGCCACACTAACAGCGACGTTAGCCAGAGGACCCAGGTCACCATCGCGCGCTCGAACATCGAAGTCCACTCGACGCTCCCACCCGGCTCTAAAAAAAACGCTCCCCAGGTCAGGACCGTGCATAAACACATCACGCCGAAAAAAAAGACCGGGCGGCGCGTGCCGACGGCCAGCGCCGGCGCCACACAATAGCCGATTGCGGCCGTTTCGCCGCGCGGCAAAAGCACATCCGCGATAAACAGCGGAATCACGATCCCAAGGCTCGCCAGGTACAACCACGGTCGGCCGGACGTGAGGCGGCCCAAAAGAAGCGGCTTGCATTCCAGCATCCGCTCCTTCTCTGTTCGCCGAACGGGTTTCGAAAAGATCGCAGCATCCATGACGGCTTCCTTTAGCAAAGCGGCAACGAGTGCACAAACTGCCAGCGATTGTCGAACGACTCTTTCGCCACGTAGATCTTGCGTATGTCACAGCCGGCGCTCGGCTCAATGGTCTAGCTGCGATGACTGATGATTGCTCCGAAGTTGCAGGAGGACCGCTAACCAAGACTCAAATGATCCATGATTCCGCTTGAATCAAACGCTCTCGCACTCGCCGGAGTCGCGTGGAGCTGAATTAGCAGCGCCAGGCATTCAGCCAAAAGCGACGCCCAGAGAACAGAAAACGTGGACGCGAATCGTACACGTTTTGGTATA
>JAICUM010000801.1 GCA_025935855.1 Pirellulales bacterium
CGAACTGAAGGAGCCGCGGCAGAAATAGGATTGTCTGTGGTGGGAAAACACTCGCCGCGAGCACCTTCGCCCTCCCCTGGAGGGGAAAGGAAAGCAGAAAAGGAAAAAGCCCCGGCGCGGGCCGGGGCTTTTCCATCAAGAGCCGATGCTC
Source organism: Pirellulales bacterium (assembly GCA_025935855.1). Classification (GTDB taxonomy): domain Bacteria; phylum Planctomycetota; class Planctomycetia; order Pirellulales; family Lacipirellulaceae; genus Lacipirellula. The sequence goes on from JAICUM010000801.1 coordinate 152, forward strand.
AGTACTTGAACTGCGGCATGCTCTTGAGCTGGTCCTTGCTCGCGCCGCTCATGACGGCGTGATCCGGATACCACTGCTTGCTCGGGGTCGAGGACGACGTCGTGGTCGTGGCCGGACGGTTGGCCGCGCCGGTCGTCGTTGTGGTGGTCGTTGTCGCCGTGGAAGAGGTCTTCACCGCTTCATTGACGAACTTCAGCTTGGCCATGTCGACCTTGATGTCGTGCTGGCCCATGCCGAGGAAGCCACCGACGCCGATCACGACGCCATCGACCTTGCCCGACTTGTCGAGAAGGATCTCGCTGATGTCTCCGAGCTTCTCGTTCTGGTCGTTGTAGACATTGAGACCGATCAGCTTCGAGGTGCGCCACATGCCGGACTGCGTCGCCGGGGTTGTCGCGGCGGTCGTCGATCTTGCTGCCGGAGCCGGGGCTGGCGTGGCCGCCGGAGCAGCCGGTTTGGCCGGCGCGGGCGGGGTCGATTGGGCCAGGGCCGGGAGGACCATGACGGACGCGAGCAGTCCGCCGATCAGAAGCTTAGAGCGCATGGAAAACTCCATTGAGGGGTTGAGTGATACACACGAACGCGCCGAAAAATTTTTCGTTCCGTCGGATGCGGGCGCGAAAAACTTTTGTTTCGTGTTTGCGGTCATCGCGCCGCGTGGCGCGTCAGTGCGCCGCAGAGGCGCGAAAAGAACAGGCAAGAGTGTGCCGCAGCGGCAGGACATTCTGTCCCGACCCCAGGTGGCCTGGATCGCACCCTGTCCGCTGCGGTCGCGTTCCTGCCGCTAGTCGCACTTCTTGATTTTCTTGGTCATGCCGTCACGCTTGATGATCGTGGTGCGGCAATGCGCACGGGCGTAGCCGTCGCGATGCACCACAGTCACGTCGCGGTCGCGATGATGACGATAACCGGAATCCACGCCCACCCGGACGCCATCGCGTCCGGCGCCGACGTAGAGATCTTCGGCGGATGCGGGAACCGCCATGGCAATCGTGCCGGCGGCGAGCAGAGCAAGTGTCAGACCACGCATTGGCATCTCCTTCACGTCCCCGCCAACAGAGGAGTTAACGCGCGCGATGTTGCCGCCGTTCCGCGATTTGTCCGGCCTCGCGGCATTAAATCCCGCGAGGCGGAACTTCATTCGGCGCTCGTTTGTTGGCCCAAGTTGTCCTCGCCGTTACCCTCAAAGGAGTTTCACAATGCGTCTGCTTCCATTCATTGCCGCCGCAAGCATCGGTCTGTTCGCCACAGCAGCGGTTGCCCAGAACATGAACACCGCCGACCCGAACAGCGCTCCCGGCGCGTCCGCCACGGGTGGCAAACCGTCGGGGCCAGTCAACAGGGCCAATACAGCCGACCCCAATAGCGCGCCGGGTGCTTCGTCCACCGGCGGCCGCCCGTCCCGCGCGATGGGCAGCCAGAACATGGATACGGTGCAGAAAGGCAATCCGAACCGGCCGTCCGCTGGACAGACCGTCGGCATGGGCAAGTCGGCGCACAAGATGA
>JAICUM010000637.1 GCA_025935855.1 Pirellulales bacterium
CAGGTCGGTCAGCCCCGACGGCTTCGACAGCCCCTCGCCGAGCGGGTTGTTGTCCGGGTGGAAGGCCAGCGGGATGAACGTCTGGAACCCGCCCGTCTCGTCCTGGAGTTCGCGCAACCGGATCAGGTGGTCGATGCGATGGAACGGCTGCTCGATGTGGCCGTAGAGCATCGTGCAGTTGGAGCGCAGGCCGAGTTCATGGGCTGTGCGGTGGGTTTCGAACCAGCGAGCCGAGTCGGCCTTGTGCTCGCAGATTTGGTTGCGGACCTCGGGATGAAAAATCTCGGCCCCGCCGCCGGGCAGGCTGCCCAGGCCGGCGTCGATCATGTCTTGGAGCACCCAGCGGATCGGCTTCTTGGTGAGCCGAGCAAACCAATCGATCTCGACCGGCGTCCAGGCCTTCAGGTGCAGTTCGGGAAAGTTATCGTGCAGCGTGCTGATGACGCCGCGGTACCACTCGTACTTGGCCTGGTGGTGCAGCCCGCCGACGATGTGCATCTCGGTGCAGCCGTTGTCCACGGCTTCCTGGCCGCGCGCGATGACCTGCTCCTCGTTCATGAGGTAGCCCTTGGCTGAGCGCAGATCGGCGCGGAACGCACAGAACGTGCAGCGATAGACGCAAACGTTCGTCGGATTCAGATGCGTGTTGATGTTGTAATACGCGGTGTTGCCGTTCTTCCGCTCGCGGACGAGGTTGGCCAGCTCGCCGACTTCCGGCAGCGGCACGTCATCGCGATACAGCGTGAGGCCATCGTCGAACGACAGCCGCTCGCCGGCTTCAACCTTTTCGCGTATCGACTTCAACACTGGCGAGGAACTTCTCAACATAGCTTTATGACGATTTGTCTCTTCATGAAAACCAAAGATCGATTGTGCCGACCGCTAGGAGGCCCAAGCTGATGACGGCGTTCACGTTGAAAAACGCCGTGTTCACGCGGGCCAAGTCGTCGGGCCGCACCAGGGCGTGCTCGTAGACCAGCAGGCACGCCACGGCGACGACGCCGGCGCCGTAGATCCAGCCGAAGGGCGGGTAAACCACCGGCAGGCAGGCCAGCATGACTATTGTTACCAAATGGCACGCGGCTGCCAGCCGGAGGGCGGCGGGAATGCCGAGCCGCGCGGGGACGCTGTGGAGGCCCGCGGCACGATCGTGGTCGAAATCCTGGCAGGCGTAGAGGATGTCGAACCCCGCGACCCAAGCGAGCACGGCGCCGCCGAGCACCAGCGGCGGCAGGAGATCGTTCGGTTGCTCGAGGACAATTTCGCCGCGAATGGCAATCCAGGCGGCGACCGGCGAGATAGCGAGCGCGGCGCCGAGCCAGAAATGGGCAAGAGCGGTGAAGCGCTTGGCGTAGCTGTAACCGAACAGGAAGAGCAGCACCGGCACAGACAGATGGAGGGGCAAGCGGTTTGGAAGAAACAGCAGCGTGCTGGCGATGAACGCTAAGCCGCAAGCGGCGGCGAAAAGGGTGACTTGGGCGGTGGTCAGGATGCCGGCGGGAAGATGCCGCGTCGCGGTGCGGGGATTCGTGGCGTCGAGCCGCCGATCTGCAAGGCGATTAAATGCCATCGCCGCACTGCGAGCGAAGATCATGCAAAGCAGGATGCCACAAATCTCTCGCCACAGCACCTCGCTTAACCAATCGAACGACAGCGGTACGTACATCGCCCGGCCGCCTTCACCAATGAAATAGGACGATGGACGCGACCAACGCCATGCCATGATCGCGGACAGCAATGCGAACGGCAAAGCGAACAGCGTGTGGCTGAAGCGAACCAGCGACAGGAAGTGGCGGGTGGTTTTGAACATCCTGAAAGAACGAACTCACGCGGAATCGCTCAGCCGCAAAGGGAGGCAGGGAAGTTTTTGCCGCGAATCGCGCGAATCTTCACGAATCCAGGGGAAGACCGAACAGGAGGTAACAGAGAGAACAGAGCGGGCGGACCGGTTCTAGGTATGGTTAGCTGTTCGCTATTTCCTCTGTTTCCTCTGTTAACTCCTGTTCCATCCTTATTTCTTATTCGCGCAGATTCGTGAGATTCGCGGCAAAAGTCTTCTTGTGTTTCCTTCCGACCTAGCTCCTGGGTGTTTCGCGGCTCGCTTTAGATGTCCGCGCCCCAGCGGGTGATCAGGGCGTTGTCGATGCCGAGTTGGTCGCAGATGCGGCCGGCCATGAAATCGACCAGATCGCGGAGCGTACTCACGCCGTGGTACCAGCCGGGGGAGGCGGGCATTACGACGGCGCCGGCCTCGGTGCATTTGCGCATGTTGTCGATGTGCGGCAGCGACAGCGGCGTTTCCCGCGGCACGAGGATCAGTTTGCGACGTTCCTTCATGTGCACTTCGGCCGCGCGTTGAATCAGATTCTCGCCGGCGGCGTGGGCAACGGCGCTCAGCGTGGCGCCCGAGCAGGGGGCGATGACCATGCCTTGCGTGAGGAATGAGCCGCTGGCGATCGGCGCGTGCAGGTTCTGGTGATGATAATAGTGCAATTCGCCCACGCGGCCGGCGTCCACCGAGAGAACGTTGCTGTCCGCCGTGCCGATGCCGGCGCTCGCTTGCAGCATTCGGATTTTGCTGTCGGACGCGGCGGCGATGTTTTCGAGCATCAGGTCCGCCGGCTGGAAGTCGTCGAGGTCTACACGGAGATCCATTTCCTCGTGGATGAC
>JAICUM010000072.1 GCA_025935855.1 Pirellulales bacterium
CAGGCTGCCGGAGTGGCGTTTCTTTTTGGATGCTCAGTCTTTTTGGCCGGCCTGTGGTTCGGCGATTGCGAAAACATCATCGCCGAGGCGCTTTCGTGGCTGAACGCTTACGATCAACAGTACCGCATTCGCGCCGCCAACGCCGTCGCCACGCTGGCGTTCGGCCTCATGGGTTCGCTGGTGGGCTTAATGGCGTTTCGGGCGTCGGCGTCGGGGGATGGGGCGAAGGACGAGTAGGTTATGCCGATCGATTACTTTGCCGAAGTTGGCGACCGGACTCGGGTGCTAGCCGGATGGATTATCGCCTTCTTCGCCGCGTTGTTTTGTATATTTGCATTGCTCGCAATTCTCCTCGGGATTCTTCACGCTGCCATCAATAAAGATGTAAAAGACGCGTTCGACTTCGCCGGTTCCGCTGCGGCGGTGATATTGCTGGCCGCGTTACTGACCTTTGTTGCCAGGCGATTGCTTCACAACGTTCCTTCCGCCAATGGTTTTACCTTGCTACCGACTTGGCTCGTTCAAGTTGCCGGCATGCTATTGCTTTTCGGATCGGTTATTGCGCTCGCTGAAGGGCAAAAGGCCTTGTCGCTGGAATTGTGCGGCGGCGGGATAGCCGCCGGTCTTGTGGCCATTTTTCTGCCGTGGATCATTAGGCGTCGATTGGCCGCGACTGCCGAATCTCTTGAGCCCGATTCGCCCGATGGCGCTGGCTCGATTGATTAGCCACAATCTTGTGGGTTTCTTGCCATGCTGCCGCGGCCCGCCAGCCGCTAGGATCAACGGCATGGCCGAGCCCAAGACCCATCGCGTTATCTTTTCGCTCTACTTCTACTTGCCGAATCGCGCGGCGCTAGTCGTCCAACTTAACCGCCAGGGGATGCCCGAGCGCGCCGGCGAAGGCAACGGGCGGCCCCGAGCTCCGAAGTGCCACGGCTCCGGGGGAAAGTAGGTGCGTAGAATCGCCAACCTACCATGCGCGATGCGCCGTTCAGGACGTTACGCTCACGCTCAAAAGCAAAGACCAGCGGCAGTGAGCGTAACGTCCTGAACGGCAGCGATCAAGGGGCCGGCCAAAATCTCCTGTGCAGTTCAATCAACGGCCCGTAATCGAATTTATCCGCTTGTCGTATCGCGTCTAGGTAGGTTGCGCGGACGGCCCCACTCCCGACGCTGACATCGCGATCCGGCCATTCTATCCGCGGCATTCCTCGTCGGCGTAGCCAGATATTGGCGATGAACCGAGCCCATCGACCGTTGCCATTCTTAAACGGGTGAACCTTAACGGCCTGATGGTGCAACTGCACGCTTTGCGTCAAAACGGCGTCGTCGTTTTCGGGTTGCCAAACCTCTACATTAAACGCCAATTGACACAACTCTTGAGCGACCGTTTCCCACCGGACGCCAATGTTCAAGTCAACGTTACGAATCTGTCCCGCCCATCGCCAGACATCGCAGAACATGTCGCGATGAACTGCCAAAATCCATTTGAAGGAAAATGCGTCACGGCCGCCGGTTGGCTTCGCGGTGTCGTATTTGATAAAAGCCTTAAGGATATTGGCTGCTTCGGCGTCGTAGAGCTCTGCGCGATTGGAAGCAATGGACCGGTCTACAAGGTCGGACACGTCTATTGGCGTTTCACCGTCGCGGACATCCCATTCGCTCATGACGCCCAAAGCCGCCGGCTAGAACCCGACATCAGTTTGTGGACCGCGTCGCGCTTCATTGTCTCGGCTTGCTTGTCGCTCACCGGCTGCGCTTCAAGGGCCGACGTACCGAGAACCATGCGTAAGAGCCTGTTAGCTTGACGCTCTGCTGCCTTTTCCTTTACGTCCATCGCGGAACAATCTTCGCGCATGTCTAGTGAGAGGCCCATCGCGACCGCCACTGCCGCGACGTGCTTCATTGACGCTGATTCAATCTGACCATGGATAATCCGCTTCACGGTCGCCTCGGAAACGCCGCTAAGAGCGGCCAAGTCGGGATACGAAATCCCGAGCTCGCGACGACGCCTTTGCATTTTGGATTGAAATGCGGCCATTCTAGGGACTCCTGGCAACGGAAAACCGGCTCACTTATGACCCGCTTTTACTAGTCAATCGTATCATTTAAGATCCGATTTTCAATATCGGCAGAATAGGGCGTCAGGGTAATAGAAGATTTGGGCGTCGTAACCTTAAAAGTGGCAAGAGATTAGGGCGTTCGACCCCTTGCCTACTGGTGAGAAAATCGTTACGGTCACTCGTTCCGCTTGTGACTTGTGGCGTGACCGTAACGATTTTCTCACCAGTAGGATCGCCATCCTTTTTTGGAGCCGCCCAAGAAAATGAGCGCCCGCGCCAGCGTTGCTGGCCGCCGACGCGAGCACGAAGTTGTCAAAGACCAAAAGGCCGCCAGCGGCGGCCCGCGACGACCCTTAAGCCGTTGCCCGCAAACCATCCTTGGCGGCATTGCGATTGAGCTTTTGGAGCTCGTCCAGTTGCTGCTCGTTGACGCTCAAGATTTTGTCTTCCGCGTTTCCGCTTTGGGATGCAAAAGGGGACGCAGTTCAATCCGGTTGTGCTCTCGAACTATGTGCCCGTCCTGCGACGCTCGCCTTTCTCCTGCCGCGGCGGCGCTTGATGCGAGCGAGGCGCCGTCGGATCCGGCAACTCGGCCGCTTGCTCTTTAGCCAGTGCGAGCAACTGCGCCGCGTCGGGAAGCTTGGGGAACTTGGCCTTGGCAGAATCGAAACGAAAGGCTGATGTCAGATCACCGAACGTTCGCCGGCGCCAATCGCTGATGTTTGGCTCGCTCACCCCAGTCAGCGCCTCCAGGAATTGCAGCACGGACGTGTGGTCGAATGGCTCGCTGCACACCCAGCCGCCCGCGGTCCACGGCGAAACGATAATGCACGGCACGCGGAAGCCGCCGCCAATCGGTTCGCCGTTGACAAATTCATGAGGCGTCCCACGGGGCGGCGTGGGCGGCGGTACGTGATCGAAGATTCCGTCATTCTCATCGTAGTTGAGGATGAACGCCGTCTTCGCCCAGACCTTGGGATTCGCCGCAATGGCGTCGATCGTTTGCGCGACAAACGCCGCGCCGGCAGCCGGCATATGGTCCGGATGTTCCGATGCCAAGCGCGGCGGCATGAGCCAGCTCACCGTCGGCAAGCGGTCGGCCGCCGCGTCCGCCGCAAACTCATGCCCGTTGTTGAGCGACATCGCCTTGAGGCGAAGCGGTGAATTCGCCGGCGCTTCTAAGAATTGGCGGAAGTGCCCCAGCATGTTGAACGGATAGTGTTTTGACGGCGTATCCGTGAGCGCAGGGTCATAGGGGTGATCGTCGTTCGAGTTATAAACTTTCCAACTCACGCCGGCCGCTTCCAGACGCTCGGCGTATGTCGTCCAGGAGAAGTTGTTGTCTTTGTTCTTAATGACCGGCCCGCCGTGCCGGCCTTCGGGGTCGATCGTGCCCGTCATCCAGTACAGGCGGTTTGGCCAGGTCGGACCCAGCACCGAACAGTGGTAGGCGTCGCAGATCGTAAACGCTTCGGCCAGGGCGAATTGAAACGGAATGTCACGCCGCTTGTAGTAGCCCATGCAAAAGGGACCCTTGTCCCCGTCGGCATGGCGATGCGCTTTGAGCCAGTTGTCCATCTTGCCATGATTCCACGACGCGTGCTGCGTATCCCAGGCATGGCTCGTGCTGGGAACTTTTTGCGCGCTCGTCGTTGTTGTATCTAGATGAAACGGCAACAAATATCCGTCGCGGCTATGGGCATCCGGCTGATAAAAAACCGATTTGCCGTGGTGCAGCTTTAGCGCCTCGGGATCATTAAAACCGCGGACCCCGGCGAGCGTGCCAAAATAATGATCGAACGAGCGGTTCTCCTGCATGAGCAGCACGACGTGTTTGATGTCGCGCAGCGAACCTTTCGGAGGCGTTGCTTCGGCGAGGGCCCTTCGCACATTGGGCGGCAAGAAGATCGACGTCGCGGCGGCCGTGGCCATGCCCGCGGCGGAACCGAGCAATCGACGGCGGGTGAATCGAACCGAATCAGGGCTGCTTTCGATGGAAGGCATCGACTTCCTTTCTAGAAGGCGTAAAGCCGGGTGAGGCGGGACGATGGCCGCGGGAACCGAGGAAGATTCGCCGGAGGCATCGCGTGATGCGAGAGTTCACGTTAAGCCGGATCGGATCATGACTCAAGGGGCGCACATGCCGGGCGTTCTTTCTGCCGCGAGGCAGTGGCTAAAAACCTCTCTTGAACATATACATACGATCAGGTACAATCGCGCCCGGCTCATGTACCACGCGCTCTTTGAAAACTCGACCCATCTTGTCCGCGCCGTTTGGCCGCGACCCGCTAGGGGAGCATGCCGACCGAGCGTGAACGATCAAGCCAAGAGTTTTGGCGTTTTGGACTTTTTTCAGAAAAGCCAAAACACCCCCTCTGGCGGTGGTCGCAAACAACGATTGAGCACGGTTTTTTCGAGCGCCGCGTGTCAAGAGGCCATTGAGTTTTGAGCGCCAAAATGTGGGACCCCTACGATGCGTTCCAAAATCCAAACCGCCAAAACTCACCCGCCGCTCGGCGCCTGTCAGCCGAAGGCCGCAATTTGCAAGCCGTTAGCCGCGAAGCCAACAACGATTTATGTCACCAAAAACGCGTTTCACGACAAAATGCGAAAGACAAAAAAACGCTGGTCCCTCTCCTTATGTGCGAAGTTAGATGTGGGCGCAAAAAAACCGCCCCCCCAAACGGAAGGGCGGTCGTTGCTCGTTCGCTTTAGCGAGAGGGCCAGATTAGACGGCCAAGCCCGTCTCGATCTGCCGCTCCAGCTCGGTCAGGTGACCGCTGGTCCGAAGCTGGTGGGCCAACAGCTCGCGGCCCTTCTCGGTCCACACGCCGATCGTGCGGAGCTCGTTCTTCGACTCGGGGCAGATAAACGTGACGTGCTTGGGAGTGACGGCCTTGATCTCGACGGCGCCCGTCTGGCGGGTGTACCCGACCGAGAAGGCCACGCGGCGATTGTTGTCCTCATCCTCCCAGTGAGATTCGATGGTCTGCATGTGCGCGTACTCCCAAACAAAATGAAAATTGGCGTCGGTCCATGCCAGTGAGGCAAAGCGCTGATCGCTGTCACCCCGCTAGCCCTTCCCTAGCCAGGGAAGGGGACCGGAAGAACTAGTTCTTCAGGCAGGACTCGCGGAACTGCCGGCCAGGCTCTTACCGAAGCCCGCCGCCGCGAGGATAGTCCCGTATTTTATGCACAATGTCGGCAACGGACACGGCCAATTTGAGCCCAAACCGTCAAAATTCAACAAATGCTGGCGTTTCGAGCGGTTTTGCCGTCCGCAAGCTGCAAAAGCAGGACAATTGTTTGCAGCGAATCACGCGAATCGGCGCTAATGAATCAAACGGAAGGCGCGTTGAAATCAGCCGATTCGCGATGATTCGCGCGATTCGCGGCCAGAGATTTGAACCATTGGCGGCTGAACATGGGTTGCTCCCGCTCAGCGAAAGTCTTACGGCCGCTCGTCCACAAACATCGAGCCGTTGTCAGCCGTGCTGAACAGCGGCCGGTGCGGATCGGTCCGGCTGGCCTTCGCCGTGAAGCCGTAGTGCCACACCAGGTTCATCGCGATGTTCCACGACTCGTTCTGCGCCGCGAGCTGCCCCGGGCTGTCCTGCGGAATCAGGTAGTTGAAGCCCGACTGCAGCGACCAGCGGTTGCTGAGCGGCGTGTAGAAGTCGCCGCCGAAAATGCCCTCGTTGTCGTTGGTGAACCCGCCCCAGAACCGCGCTTCGCAGGCGCTGGGGAAATGGTACCGCACGAAGAAGTTGTACTGATCGACGGTCTGAAAATCGAAGCCGGAGACCATCGTGTCGTTCGCATGGGTGGCCCCCCAGAAGCCGGCTTCCAAGCCGCTCTGGCCCTTCAGGCTGATTTCGTAACGAACCTGGTTGAAGTCAGCGTCGCCGAGGAAGTCGTCGTGCATGTGGTCCCACACGGCGCCGAACTGCAGCCCGGCCGCCACGCGGCGGAACAAGCCGGCGGTGACAAAGTGCTGAATCCGATCGTTCGTGTCGCCGTTCGAGCGGCCCGAAAGCTGGCTCTGCACCGACTGATAGCCGAGCTGGTAGCTGATCTGCGGAAAGGCGAGTCCCACCAACGGGGCCCGGCCGCCGAGGTTCAGGCCTTCCTGGAACCCGAAGTTGCCGTCGCCCGAGCCGCCGAGGTTCGGCGCGTCGCGCGGGCCTTTGAAGCCGTGTACGCCGCCCCAGAACAACAGTTCCTTGAACCGCGGCACGCACACCGGAAAGCAGATGTAATCCGGCCCCGGAGCCCCGACGCAGCTGCCGCACTCCGGCTGATCGCAGCCGCAGCCTGGTTCGACCACGCCGCAACCGGGTTCCTGCACGCCGCAGCCGGGCTCGCAGATTCCACAGGCCGGCTCCGTGCAGCCACAATCCGGTTCGCCAATGCCGCAGGCCGGTTCGGTGCAGCCAACGCAGGTATCGCAGAAGCCAACCTGCTGGACATTGCCGCGTTGGCGGCTGAGCGCAGGCGTGGTGAGCGGTTCGCTGCCGTCGAGGGCAATGATCCGCTGCTGGCGGCTGTTGCTCGCCAGGCGGTAGTCGGCAGTTTGAGCAGTCTGCTCAGGCTGCGTGAACGCGGGCCGGGCCGTCGTGCGCGGCGCCGGTTGCTCGGCAACTTGCTGGCTAGGAACACGCGGAGCCGTGTTGAGCGGCCGGGCTTGCGGCGCCTGAACATTCGCTTGCTGTACGGGTTCCGCTTCGACGGCAGCCTGTTCGCGGACCGGCTGCGCGGGCTTCGCCGGCGCCGACGGACTGCGGAACCGCAGCGGATTCTCGCTGCCGGCCGAAGAGGAGGACGCCGCAGCGGCGCCAGGCCGCTGGAAGCGGACGTGTACGTCGCCGGCATCCTGGGCAAAGCCCAAGGCGGAGGCCAAGAGAGTGCCGGCGGCGGAAAGAATTGCCCCGGAAACGGCAAAGGTGCGAGACGAGCGGGCAGCTTTCATGTTCGAGTCCCACGGGGGCCGGCTCATTGCTGAGCCGCCGCCGCCTTGGTACGCGACGCAATCGCTTGCCTTTCGCTGCTCGCCAGCCACGGGCGTTTCACCCAGCTAGCGGCCGAATTGCACGACGGTTGCGTCTCGGCAGCCCCCCCGGGAACCAACGCGTACTGCAGGTATCGGCCCGTCAGGATTGTTACTTTCGTTAAAGTCGATTCAATCGGAAAATTTTTTCTAGGAATCTCGTTTTGCGATAGCAGCGGCGGATTCGCATCGCTTCGCGTTGGCAATGCAAGCACTGTCCAACGCGAAATTGCGAATGTTCTTGCCTCTTTGAGCGAAGCATTCGTGAAGGCGCTTTCACGTGACCAAGTCTTACTAAACTCGCGGCATTTCAAGGGCTTCGCGCTTATTCCGAGCGGGGGAGGCCGCCGAAAACCGTACGCCGGACTCATGTTCGTGTTGCCTCACCGGGAATTTGTGCTGATACTAGATTTACAGAAGAGTTCTTTGGAGCGATTCGGTGACGGGCTTCGTTCCGTGCGACGCGCCGGCCTTGGTAGGGCCGACGCCGAGCGTGCCAGGATTCCAACGCTCTTTGCCAACTTTCGTCTAAGCGCAGTCACGAACATCTCGGGCGCGACCGTCGGCCACTCGGCTCGGCGACTTTTTCCACCCTTCCACCGGGTGTGAACCTTCAGCGAGCGGGAAAGCGCTGGCTTTCCGTTCTCCACGCCAGGCCTCTCGGCGACCTCAAACGTTCTGGTGATGGTCGGTGCTGCGCCGAAGGAAGTGCATCGAGCGCGCGAACCCACGGGGCGCTCCAAAGACTCAGGTCATCATTGCGATCGATCATTCAGTTTTCATACAGGCTTGAGACCACAACTTAGGCAGACGGCGCGCGGCCGCGGATGAACTCATCCACCTGCTCGCCGCCGCGTCGGCAGGGAGCAACTCGCCATGATCAAAGGTAGCGAAATCATTTCGCTCGTTTCCGAGCGACAGGATCGCGATCAGTTCCGCCGCAAGAACTGGGTCGGCACGTTCGAGGAATACCTCGACATCGTCCGCGAATATCCGGAGGTCACGCGCACCGCGTATCAGCGGCTGTACGACATGATTCTGTCGTACGGCGTCGAGACGATCGAACGCAGCCGGCAGAAGGTCTATCGCTATCACTTCTTTGAGGATCCGGACAACGGCGGCCGCGACGCCGTGTTTGGCTTGGAGGCGCCGCTGCACAATCTGGTCAACGCCCTCAAGAGCGCGGCGTACGAATACGGGATCGAGAAGCGCGTGCTCCTACTGCACGGGCCGGTGGGCAGCAGCAAGAGCACCATTGTCCGGCTGCTCAAGCAGGGGCTGCAAAAGTATTCCGGGACCGACGCCGGAGCGCTCTACACGCTGGGCTGGGTGAGCGAGGAGAATCCGGAGGAAATTCACTGGTGCCCCATGAACGAGGAGCCGCTGCACCTCATTCCCGAGCGGTTCCGCGAGGACGTGGCCGCCAAGCTCAACGCCGGTCGCGAGGACGGCAAGTTCAAAGTGCGCATCCGCGGCGAGCTGGATCCGTTCTGCCGGTTCATGTACCAGCAGCGGCTGAAGAAATACGACGGCGATTGGACGCGCGTCGTCCAGGAAGTGCGCATCAAGCGCGTCATCCTCAGCGAAAAGGACCGCGTCGGCGTCGGCACGTTCCAGCCCAAGGACGAGAAAAACCAGGACGCCACGGAGCTGACCGGCGACATCAACTACCGCAAAATCGCCGAGTACGGCAGTGACAGCGATCCGCGGGCGTTCAACTTCGACGGCGAGTTCAATATCGCCAACCGCGGTCTGATTGAATTCGTCGAGGTGCTGAAGCTCGACGTGGCGTTTTTGTACGACCTCCTGGGCGCCAGCCAGGAGCACCGTATTAAGCCGAAGAAGTTCGCCCAAACGGATATCGACGAGGTGATTATCGGCCACACGAACGAGCCGGAGTACCGGCGGCTGCAGAACAACGAGTTTATGGAAGCGTTGCGCGACCGCACGGTGAAGATCGACATTCCGTATGTCACGAAGCTGGCCGACGAGATCCAGATCTACGAAAAGGACTACAACCCAAGGAGCGTGCCGAACAAGCACATTGCGCCGCACACAATCGAAATGGCCGCCATGTGGGCCATCCTGACGCGGCTCGAAGAGCCCAAGCACGCCGGGCTGACGCGTTTGCAGAAGCTCAAACTCTACAACGGCAAGAGCCTGCCGGGCTTTACCGAGGAGAACATCTCCGAGCTGCGCGATCAAGCGCATCACGAAGGGCTCGTCGGCATCTCGCCCCGCTATGTGCAGGACAAGATTTCCAACGCGCTGGTGGCGCACCCGGAGGCCCGCTCGATCAATCCGTTCATGGTGCTGAACGAGTTGGAGACCGGGCTGAAGCACCACAGTCTTATCACCAGCGAGGATACCAAGCAGCAGTACCGCGAGCTCTTGGGCGTGGTGAAAGAAGAATACACCAACATCGTCAAGAACGAAGTGCAGCGTGCCATTGCCGCCGATGAAGCTGCGCTGGCTCGCCTGTGCGGAAATTACATCGACAACATCAAGGCCTACACGCAGCGCGAAAAGGTCCGGAACGCCTTCACCGGCCAATACGAAGAACCGGATGAGCGCCTGATGCGATCGATCGAAGACAAGATCGACATCCCCGAAAGCCGCAAGGACGATTTCCGCCGCGAAATCATGAACTACATCGGCGCCTTGTCGATCGACGGCAAGAAGTTCGACTACAAGACGAACGAGCGGCTGAACAAGGCGCTCGAGCTGAAGCTGTTCGAGGATCAAAAGGACTCGATCAAGCTGACGAGCCTTGTGTCGAACGTGATCGACGCCGAAACGCAGCAGAAGATAGACGTCGTCAAGGGCCGCTTGATCCGCGACTACGGCTACGACGAAGAGAGCGCAACCGACGTGCTGCAATACGTGGCCAGCATCTTCGCCCGGGGAGACGCCAAGGAGAAATAGGGCCCTTTAGCATTTAGCCCCCGGTCAGTGACCGGGGGCTAAATGAATCCCAATGGACATCGAACGCGACCAGCGCCGCTTTAAAGAGATTGTCCGCGGACGAATCCGCGGCAACTTGCGAAAGTACATCACCCACGGCGAGATGATCGGCCGCAAGGGGCGAGATCTGGTCAGCATCCCCGTGCCGCAGTTGGATGTGCCGCGGTTCAAGTTCGGCAAAAACGGCTCGGGCGGCGTCGGGCAGGGCGACGGCGAAATCGGCGACCCCGTAGGTAAGCCCGGTCAGGATCCGTCGGGAAAGGGCGGCGCCGGCAGCGATCCAGGCGTCGGCCACTTAATGGAGGTCGAGATTTCGCTCGACGAGCTGGCTGAAATGCTTGGCGATGAGTTGGAGCTGCCGCGGATCGAGCCCAAGGGCGCCGCCAGCATCGAAGCGGTCAAAACCAAGTACAACAGCATCCGCCAGACCGGCCCGGAATCGCTCCGGCATTTTCGGCGCACCTATCTCCGTGCGCTGAAGCGGCAAATCACCACCGGCGCCTACGAAATCGACGAGCCGCGCGTCATCCCGGTGAAGGCCGACAAGCAGTACCGCTCCTGGAATGAAGTGCCGCAGCCGCAGGTGAACGCGGCGGTCATCTACATGATGGACGTCTCCGGCTCGATGACGGACGAGCAAAAAGAAATCGTGCGCACCGAAGCCTTCTGGATCGACGCCTGGCTCGGCAAGCAGTACCGCGGCGTCCAAAAGAGGTACATCATTCACGACGCCGTCGCCAAGGAGGTGGACGAGCAGACCTTCTACCACACGCGCGAAAGCGGCGGCACGCGCATCAGCTCCGCTTACAAATGCGCGACTGACCTGATCGCTCATTCATTTCCGGTTGATGACTGGAACCTGTACTGCTTTCAGTTCTCCGACGGCGACAACTGGGGCGACGACAACCGCAAGGCGTTCGAGCTGCTCGGCGAAAAACTGTTGCCGGCGGTGAACCTCTTTTGCTACGGCCAGGTCGAAAGTCCGTACGGCAGCGGCGACTTCATCGACGCGCTCGAAAAACACTTCGGCGACCACGAGAAGCTGGTGCTGTCGGAAATCGCCGACAAAGAAGCGATCTACGAATCAATCAAAACCTTCCTCGGAAAAGGCAAATGAAATGACGAGTGACGAATGCCGGAATCGTAAGCCGGCCGTCATTCGTCATTCGTCATTAACCCTCTATGTCGCTCGCTGAACTAGGCAACCTGACGCCGGAGCTCGCCGCGATGCAGGTCGAGATTGAAGCCCATGCGCGCCGCTACGGGCTCGATTTCTACCCGACGATTTTCGAGTTGATCGACGCCGACGACCTTAATGCCATCGCCGCCCGCGGGGGGTTTCCCACGCGCTACCCGCATTGGCGGTTTGGCATGGAGTACGAGCAGCTCTCGAAGGGCTACCACTACGGATTGCAGAAGATCTACGAGATGGTGATCAACAACAATCCGTGCTACGCCTACCTCATGCGCTCCAACGGCGCCATCGACCAGAAGCTGGTGA
Organism: Pirellulales bacterium; assembly: GCA_025935855.1. Classification (GTDB taxonomy): domain Bacteria; phylum Planctomycetota; class Planctomycetia; order Pirellulales; family Lacipirellulaceae; genus Lacipirellula. The sequence continues at coordinate 11,576 of JAICUM010000072.1, forward strand.
TGGCCCACGTATACGGCCATTGCGATTTCTTCAAGAACAACAACTGGTTCGCCCACACCAATCGCAAGATGATGGACGACATGGCGAACCACGGCACGCGGATTCGCCGCTACATGGACGAAGTCGGCGTCGAGGCGGTCGAGGATTTCATCGACGCCTGTCTGAGCGTCGAGGACCTCATCGATATTTACTCGCCGTTCATCCGCCGGCACGAGCCGAAGAATAACTACGACTTCAGCGAGGACGCTCGCAAAAAGGAGAAAGACAAGAACAAGGCCCCGCGGTTCCAGGCGAAGGGCTACATGGACTCCTTCGTGAATCCGCGCGAGCTGATGTTGCGCAAGCAGGAAGACGACGAGCGCCTCAAGCCCGAGCGGAAGATCCCCAAGCATCACGAACGCGACGTGCTCCTATTCTTGCTGGAAAACGCCCCGCTCAGCACCTGGCAGCAGGACGTTCTGTCGATCATCCGCGATGAATCGTATTATTTCGCTCCGCAGGCGCAGACCAAGATCATGAACGAAGGTTGGGCCAGCTACTGGCACTCAACGATCATGATCCGCGACGGCGTTACCTCGGCCGACATCATCAACTATGCCGATCACCATAGCGGCACGATGGCCAGCTCGCCGACTCAGCTCAATCCCTACAAAGTGGGCATCGAGCTGTTCCGCGACATCGAGGACCGCTGGAACCGCGGCGCGTTCGGCAAAGAGTACGACGAGTGCGACGACGAGCGCGAGCGCCGCCGCTGGGACAAAAAGCTCGGCCTGGGCCGCGAGAAGATCTTCGAGGTTCGCCGCATTCACAACGACCTGACGTTCATCGACGAATTCCTCACGCTCGACTTCGTTCGCGATCACAAGCTGTTTCGCTTCGGCTACGACCCCAGCATGGACGCCTACGAGATTGAAAGCCGCGAGTTCCCCAAGGTGAAGCAGCAGCTACTCGAAAGCCTGACCAACCGCGGCCGGCCGATCATTTCGGTCGTGGACGGCAACTACAAGAACCGCGGCGAAATGTACCTGCGGCACGAATTTTGCGGCGTCGAACTGCAAATGGACTACGCGGCGGATGCGCTGAAGAACCTCGAACGATTGTGGAGCCGGCCCGTGCATTTGGAATCGGTGCTTGAGAATGCCAAGGCGGTCCTTTCGTTCGATGGAACAGATCACGAACTGGAGAAGGGTGAAGCCATTGGACTGGCGGATGAACACGAGGCGTCGCCATGAGTCTGTCGTCAAAATTGCTCGATGAACTTCGCTCCAGCGTCGGACAGCGCGGCCGATCGATCTCGCTGAGCGAAGGGCAACGCGTCGTCCGCTGCGAAGCGGTTCAATGCGACCAATTCGCGGCGTCGGTCGATGAGCTTTTGCTTGAAACACCGGAACTGGCGAACGTCACGACGTCGCAGCTACAGGCCGCCAGCCGCGATCTGGCCGTGCGCGTGAACTACCTGTTGGAGCCCATCGCGCCCATTGAAACGGACGCCCAGGGCTGCAGCGTGCAGATGCGCAGCAACCCGCCGCAGAAGGACGACAACGGCGCGCGGTACTATGAACTCCTTCTCCGCCGCGGTGGCCTGGCTTCTTTGAGCCGCTATGAAAAACAGCCCGGCCAGCCGCGCACG
>JAICUM010000275.1 GCA_025935855.1 Pirellulales bacterium
GTAGTCCGCTTCGTCGTCGAATTCGTCGTCATCCTCGTTCGGATCGCCGAAGGGAATGTCATCGTCGATCGATGGCCGGGATCGTCCGCCGCCTTCGAGGTTGAGTGATGGCGCCTGCCAGTATTCTTCGGCGTTCGCCTCGAGGTAGGCGAAGAATGTCACGACGTGCGGCCAAAAGTCCTCGCTGTTGGCATCTTGTTGGGCTTCGACGGTCGCCAGCCAGCGGAAAGCCAGCGGATGAAACGAAATGTCTCCCTCTTCCAGCGGCGTGCGGTCGCGCTGGTTCACCCACTGCATCATCAGGGCGCGGGCCGCCACGATGTCGCCATGATCCAGCAGCGCTTCGATCACCAATTGAAACGCCTTCGAGGAATCGAACTGATCGACGAACAGCCGCCAGAACGCCACGTCCCCGGCCGCGGCCCCGGCTTTGTGCCAGGCGTTCAGGGCGCCGGAGACGAGATTGGCCGAGACTTCAATTTCCTTGGCCACCAGCCGCTTGACGCCTTCTACGCTGGCAGCGGCGAACTTGTCCCACCACTGGGCGAGCTGCGTGAGCATTGCCGAGAAGCGGTTTTCCAGCGGCGTGTTGTCCACCGCGGCGGCTTCGCTCCAGGCGCGCGCGGCCAGATCGAGGATTTGCTCGACCAGCTCGATCAGCTCGTCCACGCGCCAATCGTGGACCGTGTTCTCAAGGGCCGGGAACAAGCTGAAATTGGCGGCGAAACCGACGACATTCCACGGATCGACCAGGGCGCCGCATTCAATCGCCCGGTGCAGTAGATCCTGCGTGTGCTCCAAGTCATCGACGACCGGCTCGAGCTCATCGCGATCGAGCGCGTCGTGGCCTGAAGTCAGGCGGCAGTAAATCGCGGTGAGCATGCGCGCCGAGGCCACGCGCACATAGTCAGCCTGCTTCAGCGCCGCCTCGTTGCGACCCATGCGCGCGAAGAGCAGCGCCAGATGCACGCGCTGCAATTGAATTGCGCGCCGCCGGGCCAGCTCGTGGTTCAGGTATTGGCGTGCTCCGCCAAACGGTTGCCGAGAACGCTCGGCTTCGGCTCGCAGCCGCACGCCGTACTCGCCGCCGGCTTTGGCCAGAAGTTGCTGATAAAAGTCGTCGCGGTACGCCGCGATGTGCGGCAGCAGGGTCGAAAGCGTCACGGTCGAATCATGCCGTGACGGCGAATCGCCGCTTGTGCCCGCCGCCATCAGAATCGTGCCGACCAGCACCGTCGCCGCTTCTTCCAAGAGATCACCGACCTCGGCGCCTTCAGGACAGTTGCTCTCGCTGCATCGTGAAAGCAGTGCGTCGAGCGTCACCTGCTGCAGCACGAATCGCGAGTAGTAACCGTCCGGCGAAACCAAGTGCGGGTCCCATTGGCCGAAGTGGTAGTTCGGCCGACGGTTTACCGGATGATCGAAGTCGTAGGCTCGTGGGTCGAGCGCAATTTCCTCCAAACGATCCAGGTCGAACCACGCCCGCGTGAGAATGTCCGAGTCGGTTTCGCTGAGAATCTTGATTGCCCGGGAAATGATCTCCTCGTAGCGGCCCGCGGCCACCCCAGCGTCCTTGATGAACAGCGGAATTGGCCGCACATATTCATGGGCATACGGCTCGCTGCGAGCGCCCGAGGCCAGCTGCGCCGTCGGCCGGTAGCCGACGTAGTCGTTCAGCATCGTGACGGCGCCGTCCAGGAGGCGCTCCGTTTCATTCCACGGCGGGCCTTGGGCCAGCAGCACCTCGCAGGCCCGGCCGATGAAGAACGGCCGGTAGAGCTCGGCCGGCGACTGGTGGTGTAGCAAGTCGCGGTGGAATTCGCAGTAGGCCTTGGGGAGCTTGTCGGTGAGAAGTGAAATGATCGCCCGGGCTTGCGAGGCGTCGGCGAAGGCTCCGCCGGCTTTTTCCAGGCGGTTGACGGCGCCTTGCAGCCATTCGGCGAACGTCGCCAGCGAATGCTCGCAGTCCACGCGCACTTCAATCGAGCGGAACAGCTCGTTCAAGCTGCGCAAGAACTTCGGATCGCTGGCGCCCGACGAAAAGTTCAGGTAGCCGACAACCTCGTCCAACAGGACCGCATCCGCCTCGGTCGGTTGTGGAAGTCGAGGTTTCACAGAGCGGAAGGAGCCGGGGTGCGGATCTCGAACGGAAGCCGCCTCAGCAACTGGCGGATCGCGCCCATCCGCCGATCGCCTTCCATGGGCGGCGCAGAAAGGGTTCCGAAAAGCGGGTGCCTAGGGCGGAATTGTCTTGACGGTCATCCATCGTAAGGGACCGCCCGCAAGATGGTCTAGGCGCCCTGCGAGCAACCGAAAACCGGCGTTTCGTCCATCGGCCACGAGTCGCGTACCGCCGGTCGCGTCTTTGTCGAGCGGACCGCCGCTGATTACACTAGGTTATGGCCTTGATGCACTCGTCCCGTGGTGGCTTCCCGTAAGACATGATCCGAACAACGACCCGTCCACGACGCCCCTTCGCCATCGCGGCGTTTTGTCTGCTGGCCCTCGTAAGCACCCACAGCCGAGCGCGCGCCGAGACGCCGCTGGTATCTCAGGAGCAGGCCGCGCGCAATGGCCTGGAGCGCGCCTGGTTCGCGCAGATTCCGCTTGATCCCGGCCGCAGCCGTGTGACGAGTTGGTACCTGTTCTACGATCGGATTTATGCGGTCACCGACTCGGGCATTGTGACGGCGCTTAATTCAGAGACCGGCGAACAACTGTGGGCCAAACAGGTCGGCAAGCCGGGTCATGCCGCGTTCGGCCCGGGAGCCAACTTGAAGTACCTCGGCTTGGTGAGCGGCGCTAAGCTGTACATGCTCGATCGACAGGACGGACGCGCCTTGTGGGTGCGCGAACTGGGCAGCGCGCCGTCCTCCGGTCCTGCTCTCAGCAGAACTTACGCGTATGTGGCGCTGATGAGCGGCCGCATCGAAGGCTACAAGCTCGACGACCCAGCGACCCAGCCGTGGTACTACCAATCCATGGGGCGAACGATGCTGCGGCCCACGACCACCGGCGAAGTGGTGAGCTGGCCGACGACCGCCGGCTATTTGTATGTCAGCCGCGCCGACAACCCGGGCATCCTGTTTCGACTGGAAACCAAAGCCGATATCGTCACCTCGCCGGCGCAGGCGGACGGTTTTCTTTACATCGCCTCGCTGGACGGTTACCTGTATGCCATCAACGAAACGACGGGCCGCGAGAAATGGCGGTTCTCGACCGGTTACGAGGTGAGCAGTTCGCCGGCGATCGTGGATAAGCATGTGTACGTCGCCTCGGGCGAGCCGGCGCTGCACTCGCTGGATTCGGACACGGGTCAGGAATACTGGACCGTCCCGGGCGTCAGCCATTTCGGCGCGCAGGGCAAAGGCCGCGTGTACGTTTCCGATCGCTTCGGCAACCTGTTGGTGATCGACGAGAAGACCGGCGGCGTTCTCAGCCGCATGCGCACCGACGAAGGCCAATATACGCTGGTAAACTCGCAGACGGACCGCTTGTTTTTGGTAAACGACGTGGGTCTCATTCAGTGCCTGCACGAAATCGGCGCGAAGGAGCCGACAAGCTATCGAGTGCCGCCCACGCTCAAGCCGCCTGCCCCCACTAAGACGGGTCCAGCTGCTCCCGCGGCGACGCCGCCCGCGGCAGCGACGCCAACGGCGCCGGTTGGCGAAGCGCCTGCGGTGCAGCCGCCGGAATTCGGCGCGGAAGCTGGGCCAGCGCCCGCCGCGGAAGCGGCGCCTGAGGCGGCTCCGCAAGAAAAGCCCGCGGCGCCGCAGGATGATAACCCGTTCGATTAACGAACTTTCTTGACATTCTTCTTTCTCATATGAATTGCAGGGATGCTGGTTCCGTCGTGCAAGAGTGCGACCGCGTCACCACTTGTGCTGTCCGGTGAGGGCCAGCACACTCGTCCACAACTCGCTCTCCGGATCGACGCGCTTCTTGGCGCCGGTGGCCGTGGCCAGCGGCACGTGGACCAAGTGATTGTGCCACAGGCCGACCAGCACGTCGGTTTTGCCGGCCATTGCGGCGTGGACCGCGGCGCGGGCGAAGCGTTCGCACAATAGTGAGTCCACTGCCTGCGCCGGCAAACTGCGAATGTAATAGCTGGGGTCGAAGTACTTGACGCTCGTCGGCATTCGCTCGGCCTTGAAGTAGTCTTCGATGCGGGCCTTGAGCAGGTAGCCGATGTCGCCTAAGCGGCGATTGCCGGAGGCGTCGCACTCGCTGCTCGATTCGCACAAATGTTGCCCGGCGCCTTCCGCGACGACGACGACGGCATGTTCGCGCGCCGCGAGCCGCCGCTTGAGCTTCGCTAGAAATCCGTCGGGGCCTTCCAGCTCGAGCGGCACTTCGGGGATCAAGCAGAAATTCGCTTCGCCGCTGGCGATGGTGGCCGCCGCGGTGATGAAGCCCGCGTCGCGGCCCATGAGCTTCACCAGGCCGATGCCGTTGAACACGGCCTTGGCTTCGACGTGGGCGCGGTCGATGACGACCTCCGCTTCCGCCACGGCGGTGGCGAAGCCGAAGGTGGTGAAGCAGAAGCGGATGTCGTTGTCGATGGTTTTCGGAATGCCGACGACGGCGATGTCGAGCTTGCGCCTCGCGATTTCCTGGGCGATGGCGTGCGATCCGCGCTGCGTGCCGTCGCCGCCGACGCACAGCAGGATGTTCACGCCTTGACTCACGAGATACTCAACGGTCGTCGGCGGCTCCTGTGGGCCGCGCGACGTGCCGAGGATCGTGCCGCCCGCGTGGTGAATGTCTTCGACCAACTCGGGCGTCAGGTGCAGCGGCGGCCGGCAGAGGTTCGGATTGAGGCCTTCGTAGCCGAAGCGAATTCCCAGCACTTCCGGCACGCCGTAGTTGTGCATGAGCTCGAACACGGACGTGCGGATGACGTTGTTGATGCCCGGGCACAAGCCGCCGCAGGTGACAATGGCGGCCTTCGACTTCGCGGGGTCGAAGTGAATCAGCTCGCGCGGCCCGGCCAGTTCCATAGAAACCATGTTGATTGACTCGCCCTGGCGGAACCGCGGCTCGAACAGGATGCGCTTGTCGGCCGGCATGAAATCGGCGATGTCGTCGCCCGGCGTTGTCGAGAGCCGCAGCGGCGAACGGCGACTGCACTCGCCGAGCGTCGAGATTTCAAGCTGCGATTGATCGACCTTAGGTTCATTCATGGCTATATCCACTTGTGCTCGCGGTACCAGGCCACCGTCTCGGCAAAACGCTCCTCAAGCGTCGCGCAGGGCTTATAGCCCAGCGCACTGCGAATCTTCTCATCCGAACAGACCCAGCCCTTGGCGGTCGCCTCGCGCACTTTATCGATGTTAACCATGGCCGGCCGTTTGCGCAGCCGGCCGACCGCTTCGCCGAGGCAGGCCGCGAACCAAAAGATCGGCTTCGGCAACGGAAGGGGCATGATTCGCCAGCCGGCTGCGCGGGCCGCCAGTTGGCCGAACTGGCCGTATGTCACATGCCGATCGGCCGCCGCGTAATACTTGCCCACGCCGATGGCGGCCGGTCCGTCGTCGCTGGTCGGCAATCGCTCGCCGCGCTCCGCGATGCGAACGATCGCATCGCACAAGTCCGTCACATGGATTAACGATACCGGGAACCGCCGAAAGCCGGGCGACGGGTGCACCGGCAGCCGCTTGAACTGCAAGAACATTTGCAGGCTGGCTCGATCGGCCTGGCCAAACACCATCGGCGGCCGCACGACGGAAATTGGCATTATGCCGGCGAGCTCGCCGAGCGCCCGCTCGGCCGCCAGCTTGCTGCGGCCGTAGGCGGACACGGGCTTCTCCGGGTGTTCTTCTCGCCGCGGCGCCTGCAGCGTTCCGGGCCCGCCAGCCGCGAGCGAGCTGACCATCACAAATACCGGCGGCCGCTCCGCCGCCGCGCAGGCCTCGGCCAGCCGCCGCGTCCCCTCGGCGTTGTCGCGCATGTACTCGCTGGCTCGAAACGCCGTCGTTCGCCCCGCCACATGGAAGACCGCGTCCACGCCGGCCGCCGCACGCTTCAGGCCTTCGGCGTCGTTTAGGCTGCCCTCGACCAGCTCGGCGCCGAGCGATTCGATCTGATCCAGCCGCGACGTGCCCCGCACGAGGCAGCGCACGTTCCAGCCTTCGCGCGTCAGCCGCCGCGCGAGGTTCGACCCGACAAATCCGCTGGCGCCTGTGATTAAACATCGAGACATCGACGTAACTCGCTCCGAGTTGAAGCCGCTTAATATAGCGACATCCACCGCGCCTTGCCGCTGCCGCTCGCCAACCTTACAGTGAGTGCCACGTTGGCCAGCGTCTCAGCCGATTTCACTTTCGCTTCGCCGCCCATGGCTCAATTGGAAGTTATTCCCGTCGCCAACCGGCGAGATCGCAAGCTGTTCTTCGATTTGCCGTGGGCTTTGTATCGGGGCGATCCCAATTGGGTTCCGCCCATCCGCATCGTCCAGAAGGAGCTGTTGAACTTCCGGCATCATCCGTTCTACGACGACGCCGAAATCTGCAATTTCCTCGCCCTGAAGAACGGCAAGCCGGTCGGCCGCATCTCGGCCATCGTCAACCACGCCCACAACCGCTGGTACCACGAA
>JAICUM010000762.1 GCA_025935855.1 Pirellulales bacterium
CGGGCGAGCGCACGCCGCGTCAGATTGACATCCAGCCAAAACTGAATTCGTTAGCATGCTAACGATGGAACCCATCGATCCCGAGAAAGTTGGCCAGCTCATTCACCAGACCGCCCGTATCTGGCGGCATAAGCTCGACCAGCGCCTCCGCCCGCTCGGCCTCAGCCAGGCCAAATGGCGGACCATTGCGATGCTGTCGCATGGCCACCTCACGCAACGCGATCTGGCCGAGCGCCTCGGCATCGAAGAACCCACCCTCGCTCGTTCCCTCACCAGCATGGAACAGGGCGGTTGGATCAAACGCGAAAACGCACGGCACGATCGCCGCTGTAAAACAGTCCATCTGGAACGAAAGTCGAGCGCCATTCTGCAGCGGATCGAGCAAACCGCGCGGAACCTTCGCCACGAACTAGTGGAGACGGTCCCGCCGCGCGACCTGCAGACATGCATGCAAGTCTTGAGCGAAATCCAGCGCAAGGCTGTCGAAGTTCCCGCGGACGACACAAACCGCGAGAACGGTTCCTCGCCGAAGAAAAAATCACCAAAGTCTTTCCAATGATTTCTGCCCAAAAAGTCAACATCGCCGCTCGTGAAGCGGTGGGAGAGATCGAGCGGCGCGCCGGCCGCAAAGGCACCTACATCATTGGGGCGATCGCCATTTTGGTCGTAGCGTTTCTTCTCTACCGCTTCTTCGGCAATGCCAAGGAAGCGCCGCCACCCCCTCCCCCGCGCCCGGTCGCGGTCGCCAGGGTGGTGACAAAAGACGTCCCGCTTTACCTCGACGAAATCGGCACCTGCGCGGCGAACGAAAGCGTGCAGGTGCAGGCGCAGGTCAGCGGCCAGATCGTCTCGCGCAATTTCAAGGACGGGGCCGATATCAAGAAAGGCGAGGTCCTTTTCATCATCGATAAGCGGCCTTACCAGGCGGCGCTCGATGCGGCCAAAGCCGACGACATGCTTGCGCAGGCGAATCTCAAGCGGCAGGAGGAATTGAAAGCCAAGGGCGTGACTGCGTCGCAGGATCTCGACACGGCGAAGGCAAACGCCATGCGCACTTCAGCGGCGGTGGCGGCCGCGCAGGTCAACCTCGACTACTGCACCATCACGTCGCCAATCGACGGCCGCGCTGGTCTGCGCCAGATCGATGTCGGCAACACGGTGAGTGCGGGCAGCGGCGGAGCGGTCCTCGTGCAGATCGATAACCTCGACCCGATCTACACCGACTTCACGGTAGCGGAACCGGACCTGCCGCTCGTTAGGAAATATCTCAACGGCCCGAATCTGAAAGTGTTGACCGATGCGGAGAACGACGGTTTCGCCGCGCAGGAAGGTCACCTTTACTTCATCGCCAACACCGTCCAGCCCGGGACGGGCACGGTGCAGGCACGCGCCACGACGTCGAATCCAAAACACCAGCTTTGGCCTTCGCAGTTTGTGCATGTGCGTTTGATTCTCGACGTCCTGAAAAATGCCAGGCTGGTGCCGAACGGCGCCATCCAGACCGGCGAAAACGGCCCCTATGTTTTCGTAGTGAAGAAGGATTCCACCCTGGATCTGCGGCCGGTCACGCCCGGGCAAAAACAGGACAACGATCTCACCGTCATTACGAAAGGGGTGGAGGCGGACGAAGACGTGGTCACGCTCGGTCAGCTGCAACTCGCGCCCGGCGAAAAAGTAGCGATAAAAGAAACCGAGAAACCCGCGCCTAACGAACAGGCTTCGCCTAACGACACTGGAGGAAACGGTTAGGCATCCCGACCAATGGCTAGCTCGACGGATAACGGCTGGGACGGCGGCGACGACGGCAGCGGCCAGGGCAATGGCGCCCATCGCGGGATGCCGGCTGATCGCGCCGCGGAGAAAGCCAA
>JAICUM010000193.1 GCA_025935855.1 Pirellulales bacterium
CCGAAGAGCTTGGCCAGTTCGCTTTGCAACTTCGGGCCGCGGGCGTGCGTGGTGATCACGCGTCCGTCCTTGCCGACCAGCATCGTCACCGGGATGCCGGAGATGCCGTAGTGCTCGACGAGCGGGTGGTTGAAGTACCGCTGCTTCGGATCCTTCTGCAGCATGTTGTCCCAGGGGATGTGCGCATCCTTGAGATACTTCTTGGCGTCTTCGGGCGATTCGTCGAGCGACACGCCGAGCACTTCCAGGCCCTTGTCGTGGTAAGCGCGATACGCTTCCAGCACGTCCGGCATTTCCTGCCGGCAGATGGGACACCACGTGGCCCAGAGATCGACGATCACGACTTTGCCTCGGTAGGCCTTCCAGTCGAGTTGCCCGCCGCCGAGCAGGTCGCCCTTGATCTCCAGTTCGTTGCCAGGGAGCTTTAGGAATCGAAGCACGCCTTCGAGGTTGGCGTCTTTCAGCATCGCGACCACGTCCTTGTCGGTGCTCTTCTTGAACATCGGAAGCGTCTCTTCGAGCAGCTTGGCGACGAAGGCGTCGTCTTCATGTTCTAGCTGCCGGACGGCGACTTGCACGATGGAAACATCCAAGGCGTCGGCGCCGTTGGTTTGGACCTGCTTCAGGATTTCGTCGTGGAACGCCTTGCGAGCATCGGCGTCCAGGGCCGACCAGTTTTGCGTGCGGTCGCTGATGTAGTTTTCCCAGCCGAGGACTCTTACGCTGCCGACCTTGGAGGCTCGCGCTTCGTTCATCGCGGCTTCGTATTTCTTGCGGGCTTCCGGCTGTTCGAGCTGGACGAGGGCCTGCAGGCCTTGCAGCTTGTAGTTGTAGGCGTCGGTGAGCTGTTCTTCGCTCGGCTTGGCGGCGAGCAAGCGATCGGCGGCTTGAACCAGCGTGTTCAGGGCTTTGACGCTGAAGGCGCCTTGCTCTTCCTCGGTGGCGCCTTGTGGGGAAGTGCCGGCGAGCTTCTCGAGGTAGGCATGGAGCGTGGCGGCGTCGCCGTTAGGGATGGTGAAGAGCGGGTTCTTCTCCACCGCGGCGCTGGGGGCGGCGACGGAGGGGAGGCTCGGGACCAGCCCGGCGCCGGCCAGCGTGCCCGCCAGCAGGAGCGTCAACAGTATGCGACGGCGGGACCAAGTGCGTAGTGACATTGAGGGTTCTCGCGGAGAGGTGTTCGGACAGGAAAGGCGGGAGAGTAGGGGGGACGCGGGGCAGGTGTCGAGAGGAACCGCGCCAAGCTGGCGCCGCTCATGCCGACACGTGTAATTTTGGCCAATGGCGCGGTGAAGGCAAGGCGGACTTTTGGGCCAGTGGATTTGTGTGAAAACAGGATGTTTCGGGGCTTCAGACGGCTTGCCAGGTGTGCCGCCAGAGCTGGGCCGGGGCGGGTTCGCGGAACTGGAAGGTCCAGGATTCGTCCCACAGCAAGCAGCGGAGCATGTGCCAAGTGGCCTTGGGCTGACGCATGAAGGTTCGCACGGCGATGGGCCAGGAGGCAGGGTTCAGCGCGAGCGAGCGCTTGATTCGCGCCATCCAGTACTCGCTGGTGCGCAGGTAGTCGCGCGTTCCGTCTTCGGCGGCGATGAGACGGAAGCGGCCTTCGGCGCAGTGCTCGAGCTGACCGGGCTCGGGGAGCCAGCCGCCGAAGCTACGATGCAGGTTGGCGGCGTGGTAGTTCACGCTGCCCTTGGGCCAACGGTCGGGGCCGTCGAGCAAGTGGCCTCCGTTCACCTGGCCGACGCGGCGCGAATGAATCGCCGTCGTGGCGAGCTTTCCGCCGGGTTTAAGCAGGCGATGGCAGACGTCGAAGAACTCGGTGTAAATGTCGTCGGCACGGCCGGCGGCGGCGTCTTCGCACTGGACGAAGTGCTCCAGCGAACCGTTGGCGATGATGCCGTCGAAGGCGTGGCGCCAATCGGCGTATTGGTCGTCGTTTAAAATCTCACGGTAGTTACAAAGTTCGATGTGCAAGCCGCGCTGGCGGCAGTTGGCGACTTGCGGCGGCGAGATGGTGATGCCGATCGCTTCCGCGCCGCGTGCGGCGGCGGCTTCGAGGATGCGGCCATAGCCGCAGCCGATGTCCAGCATGCGCGAACCGGCGGTGCAGTTGATTTGGTCTAACAGGTACGACGCCTGCCTGCGCTGCGCGGCCAGGTAGGCCTGCCGGTCGTTGCGTTCGTCGGCGTATTTGCCGTCGGTGAAGTCGGTGATGCCGCAACCGCGGCACAAGTCAAGGACGTCGTAGCAACTGCGGACCGCTGGCGCGGTCTGCGTTGCCGGTTTGGAATGAATTGGCGCAGAGGAGAGGGCGGTGCTCATAGTTCTTGGAACCTCGCGAGAGCACGCAGACTTGGATGCGTGCAGTGTAGAGTGGCGGTAATTCAGGCTTCAAGCAAATTCCCTGCCTTCGGCTATGGTTTAAAGCGAAATCAGCGAGGCGGCGTTACAATCGCGACATCATGGCGGGTTTCGAGCCCAATTCGACGGAACGGTTCTCGAATCGGGTCCAGCAGTACGTCCGCAATCGGCCGACGTATCCGGCAAGAGGCTGGAAATTCTGCGGGATGAAATTGGGCTGCGACCCGAGTGGATCATCGCCGACGTCGGCTCGGGGACGGGAATCTCGGCGGACCTACTGTTGCAACATGGCAATGCCGTGTTCGGCATTGAGCCGAACGCGGCTATGCGGGCGGCGGCTGAGCGGCAATTGGCGGAGTATCCAACGTTTCACAGCGTCAACGGATCCGCGGAAGCGACGACGCTCGGCGACGGGAGCGTGGACTGTGTGGTCGCGGCTCAGGCGTTCCATTGGTTCGACCCGCGGCGGACGCGCGCGGAGTTTCAGCGCATCTTGCGGCCGGGCGGACGGGCGGTGCTCCTGTGGAATGCGCGACGGTTGGACGCGACGCCATTTTTGCGCGAGTACGAAGCATTGCTGTTGAAATTCGGGACTGACTATGCCCGCGTGCGGCATGAGCGCATCGACGAGGCGGCGCTGGCGGAATTCTTCGGCAATCGGCAGTACTTCAAGGGATCTGTGGATAATTTCCAGACGCTCGATTGGGATGGCTTGCGAGGGAGGCTGCTTTCGTCCTCCTATGTTCCGGCAGCCGGGCAACCAGGGCATGAACAGATGCTGGCGGGGCTGGAGCGGTTGTTCGCGAAGCATCAGAGCGACGGGCAGGTGACCATTGAATATGACACGCAGGTGTTTGCCGGACGATTGTCCTAGAGACGCCTCGGCACAAGTGCGCACAAAAAAACGCCCCGCGGGCGATGCGCTCGCAGGGCGATCGAGGGGCGAAATAAAATTGCAAGCCGTCGTCGGCTTACTCGGCTTCCTGCTCCTCGGCGACCAGGTTGATCTCCGAAGCGATCTGGTTCAGCTTCTCGTCGGTCTCTTTTTCTTCGTCTAGCGTTTGACCTAGCAAGTCCACCGCTTCTTCCATCTGCAGCAGCTTCGCGTAGGTGGCGAGCGTGCCGTAGGCGGCGATTTCGTAGTGCTCCACTTTTTGGGCGGAGCCGATCATTGCGGCGTCCAGCACCGGTCCTTTTTCCTGTTCCTTGATCATCTCCTCGCCTTCGGTGAGCAGGCCTTCCATGCCGGGGCAGTGCTTGCCGCGGGCGGCCTTGCCAAGGCTCTCGAAGATTTTTTCGAGCCGCTCAACATGTTGCTCGGTCACCGCTTTGTGTTCTTCAAAGGCGGCTTTCAGGTCCTCGCTTTCAGCCGCCCGCGCCATTTTGGGCAGGGCTTTGAGAATCTGTTTCTCGGCATCCAGCACATCCCTCAGTTCATGGACAAAGAGTTCTTCTAAATTGGCCGCGCTCATTGTAATTCCCTTTCGTGTATGGGTAGGTGAATGGCTTGACGATGTCGGCGATGTGCTATCAGCAAAGAGCGTACCGGCGAATTAAGGGGGTCGAAACTTGCGCGAAGTCGGGCATATGACTTGCTTTGCTAGCCGGTTCTTGACCGCGTTTTGTTCGCGGTGGTTAGGCCTTAGCCACTAATCGATGGCAACCGACAGTCGAACAACTCACCGGTACGACGTGGCCGTGATTGGCGGGGGACCGGCAGGGCTGAGCGCGGCGATGGTGCTCGGCAGATGCCTGCGGCGGGTAATCGTCATTGACCACGGCAAGGGCCGGAATTATGCCGCTTGCGAAATGCACGGCTATCTGGGGCGCGACTGCACAACCCCGGCGGAAATGCGGCAGATTGGCCGCCGGGAAGCCGCGGCGTATGGCGTGGAGTTTCTGGATGGCGTGGTCGCCGGCGTTTGTGCATGCGGCGATGAAGGAAAAGATTTTGAAGTAACCATTAATGACCGGGAACCGCTCACGGCGCGCAAGCTGCTTCTCGCGACGGGAGTGATGGACGTATTGCCAGAGATTGACGGGCTCACCGACTTTTACGGCCGGTCGGTCCATCACTGCCCGTATTGCGACGGCTGGGAACATCGCGGCCAGCGGTTGGTGGCGCTGGGCGACGGAAAGGCTGCGATCGGGCTGGCGCTGTCGCTGCGAACCTGGTCGCCGCAGGTGACGGCGTGCCTTAATGGGCAAGCAATCTCACGCCGCCAGAGGCAGCGCGCTCAAAAAAACGGAATCGCCTGCCGGGAGCGACGTGTGGTGAAACTTGCTGGCAGCGAAGGCCAGGTGCGACAAGTACACTTTGAAGATGGGGCGCCGCTGGAGTGCGACGCCGTGTTCTTTTCGAGCGATCAGGTGCTGCGATCGAAGCTGCCGTTGTCGCTGGGGTGCGAGTGTGACGAGCACGGGTTGATTCGCACGAAGGGCCGGCAGGGGACGGGCGTGCGTGGGATGTTTCTGGCGGGCGACGCCGACGGCGACGTTCAGTTTGCCATTGTCGCGGCCGCGGAAGGCGCAGTGGCGGCCGTGGCGATCAATCGTGAGTTGCAAGACGAAGACCGCGGCGAGCCGCGAAACTTGCTGAACGCAGCGCCGCTGGCCGAGGTGGCGGCAAAGGCGGTGAACGATGGCGCGTGACGATTCGCTTCTGCCGTCGCACATTCCCGATTGGGCGTCCGGCGCGGTGTACCAGATCGTCGTTCCGTCGTACATGGACTCCAACGGCGACGGCTGGGGCGATCTGCCGGGGCTCATATCACGGCTGGATTATCTGCAGTGGCTAGGCGTCAGTGCCTTGTGGCTGTCGCCAATCTATCCCTCGCCGCTCTTGGACATGGGCTACGATGTCGCCGATTACACAGACGTCAACCCGCGGTTTGGAACGCTTGCCGACATCGATCGGCTGCTTGAGGAAGCACATCGCCGCGACATTCACATCCTGCTCGACTTTGTGCCGAACCACACGTCGCATGAGCACCCCTGGTTCAAGGAGTCCAAAGCATGTCGAGACAACCCCCGCCGGGACTGGTACCTGTGGCGCGATCCGGCGCCGGACGGCGGTCCGCCGAATAACTGGACCAACCAATTCGAGCAAAGCGACTGGACGCTCGACGAAGCTACCGGTCAGTACTACATGCACTCGTTCATGCCGGAGCAGCCGGACCTCAACTGGTGGAACCCCGAAGTACGGGCCACGATGTTCGACGTGCTCCGATTCTGGCTGAAGCGCGGCGTGGACGGCTTTCGCATCGACGCGATGGTTCATCTATACAAGGACCCGCTCTTGCGCGATAACCCGCCAGCGGAAGACTCCAGTCCTGAGAAGTGGCCGGCGTGGAACATGCTGCCGGCGTTCTCGCAGGATGTTGGCGGCTTGCAGGAGATTGTACGGGAGCTGTGCGGCGTCGTGAGCGAATATCCAGAGCGGATTTTCATTGGCGAGAACCACCTGCCGCCGGAGCGATTGCCGCTTTATTACTGCTCGGGTCTGACGCATCCGTCGAATTCGCAATTGCTCGACCTGGAGTGGGACGCGATTCACGTGCGGCGGATGATCGACCGCTACGAAGGCTTCTTGACTGCCGACCAATGGCCAAACTGGATCCTTGGAAGCCACGACAATCAGCGCGTCGCCGGCCACCTGGGCCTTGAGCGGGCGCGCGTGGCGGCCATGATGCAGCTCACGCTCCGCGGAACGCCGATCATGTATTACGGCGAAGAGATCGGCATGCACAACGCGGATATCCAGCCGGACCTGGAGCGCGACCAACTCGCGCTGCGCATGCCGGGGCGGGGCCGGGGACGCGACTTTCAGCGCACGCCGATGCAATGGAGCGGCGAGGCGAACGCGGGCTTCACCCATGGCAAGCCGTGGCTGCCGGTCGCGGACGACTTTGAGCACACGAACGTCGAGCAGCAGCGTGATGATCCGCGGAGGATCCTCAATCTCTATCGCCGGCTGCTCGCCTTGCGAAAGGAGCATGACGCACTCAGGATCGGGCGGTACATTCCCGATGTTCTCGACAAACGTGCGCTCGTGTATGTGCGGCAAGCCGACGCCGAGCGAGTGCTCGTCGTGCTCAACTTCACCGAGAAGCCGATCGAAATCACGCCGCGCGCCGGCGGCGGGCGGCTGCTCATTTCGTCGTACCTGGACCGGGAGGGAGACTACGTTGGCGCCAAATTGTCGCTTCGCGCCAATGAAGGCGTGGCGATTGAACTGGACTGACCGGTTGTCTACTATCCGGCGTCGGTCAACAATGAAGGACCGTTTATTGGATGCCGCCTAGACTGAAGAGCCTTGCTACTAGCCAGACGCTCTGTCGTTCTCGAACCTCGACACCCTTTGCGTCCTCTGCGATCTTCTGTTTAAAAGCCCCATCCAGTGAACAGAAGATCGCAGAGGACGCAAAGGGTGGCTAGGTATTTGCATAGTCGAATTTAGCATTGGCGAAGGTTTTCAGGCCGCCAGGTCGCAAACAGGTTCCACGTTGCCATACCATCTCTCGACAAGCCGGCCCTCGTTCGTCCCCGTCGAATTCTCGCCGGAAAACGTGCAATCGCAGAACGGCCACGAGCGCCATGGCGCCGGACGCACGCTGCCGACGCCGCTACGTGTCTGGGCGCCGAACGCTCAGAAAGTTGAAGCGCTGATTGGCGATGAGCGGATTCCGCTGGAGCATCCTCCGGACAGTCTGGAATGGTGGCGCGGCGAATTGCCGGACCTCGGCGAGAGCGTGGATTATCTGCTCAGCCTGGACGGCGGGCCGCCGATGCCCGATCCGCGTTCGATGTGGCAGCCGCACGGCGTCCACGGGCCGTCGCGTGCGGTGGATCATTCGACGTTTTCTTGGACGGATCAGCGCTGGCAGGGGCCGCCGATCAGCGGCGCCGTGATCTACGAGTTGCACGTCGGCACGTTTACGCCGGAAGGAACATTCGACGCGGCGATCGGAAAGCTCGGACATTTAGTCGCGTTGGGCATTACTCATATTGAGGTGATGCCGATCGCCGAGTTCCCTGGCACCCGAGGTTGGGGCTACGACGGCGTCGCACTATTCGCGGTGAAGCACTCGTATGGCGGGCCGGAAGGGTTCAAGCGGTTCGTCGATGCCTGTCACGCCCGCGGCCTCGCCGTGATTCTGGATGTGGTTTACAACCACCTCGGGCCTTCGGGGAACTATCTGCCGCAATTCGGTCCGTACTTCACCCAGCGGCATAAAACGCCGTGGGGCTCGGCGATTAACTTCGACGGCCGCAAGAGTCATGAGGTGCGCCGTTATTTCTGCGACAACGCGATCATGTGGTTTCGAGACTACCACGTGGACGCGCTGCGGTTGGACGCGATCCATGCCATCGTTGATACGTCCGCCGTACCGTTTCTGCAGCAGCTCGCGACTGAAACCGAGGAATTGCAGGCGCACGTTGGCCGGCACCTTTATTTGATTGCCGAGAGCGATTTGAACGACCCACGGGTTGTGCGGCCGTTCGAGCTCGGCGGCTTCGGGCTTCATGCCCAGTGGAGCGACGATTTCCACCACTCGCTCCACTCGGTGCTCACCGGCGAAGTGGAAGGCTACTACGCCGACTTCGGTACGATCGCCGACCTGGCCCGCGCGATTTGCCACCCCTTCGTTTATGCAGGTCGCTTGTCAAACTACCGTGCGCGGCCGCACGGCCGGCCAGCGGCCGAAATCTCCGGCCACAAGTTCGTCATTTGCGTTCAGAACCACGATCAAGTCGGCAATCGCGCACAGGGCGAGCGGCTTTGTTCGCTGGTGAACGCCGATCGGGCCAAGCTCGGCGCAGCGATCGTTCTGACGGCTCCGTTCCTACCGATGTTGTTCCAAGGTGAAGAGTGGGGCGCTTCCTCGCCCTTTCAGTACTTCGTCGATTACCACGAAGAGCCGGAGCTGGCCAAGGCGATCACCGAAGGCCGCCGGCATGAATTTGAGGCGTTTGGCTGGAAGCCGG
>JAICUM010000781.1 GCA_025935855.1 Pirellulales bacterium
CTTGATCTTCTTCGACATCTTTTCGAGGTCGGCGACGACCAGTTCCACGGCCTTGTCGATGCCGCGCTTGAGGTCCATCGGGTTCATGCCGGCGGCAACCGACTTGGCGCCTTCGCGCACGATCGCCTGGGCCAGCACGGTCGCGGTGGTGGTGCCGTCGCCGGCCGCGTCAGCGGACTTGGAGGCGACTTCGCGCACCATCTGCGCGCCCATGTTCTCGAACTTGTCGTCGAGCTCGATCTCCTTGGCGACGGTAACGCCGTCCTTGGTGATGCGGGGAGCGCCGAACGACTTGTCGAGCACCACGTTGCGGCCCTTCGGGCCGAGGGTGACCTTGACGGCGTTGGCGAGGATGTCGACGCCGCGCAGCATGCGATCGCGGGCGTCAACGCCGAATTTCACGTCTTTGGCTGACATATATGGATTTCCCTGAATTGAATTGTTGTCTCACCCCGTGCGTAGCGCCCGCAGGCGCTCCTCAGGGTGAGCGGATGCGGCTTAAAGCTTAAGCAGCCTTCTTCTTGCTGCTGGGGACGTCGGTGAGCACGCCCATGATGTCGCTCTCCTTCATGATCAGGAGATCCTGGCCATCGATCTTGACCTCGGTGCCGGACCACTTGCCGAACAGCACGCGGTCGCCGACCTTGATGTCGATCGGGATCAGCTTGCCGCTCTCGTCGCGGCCGCCCGGGCCCACCGCAGTGACTTCGCCCTGCGACGGCTTTTCCTTGGCAGAGTCCGGAATGATGATGCCGCCAGCGGTCTTCTCTTCGGCGTCGATGCGCTTGACCACGACGCGGTCGTGAAGCGGACGGAAGTTCATACAGTCCTCCTAAGATATTGAAACTGTTTTCGAAGTTTTTGGAGATTGGCAGTCGCTGCCGGCGAGTGCCAGCACGCTGCCAGGAAATAGGCCGAAGTCCTGTCGCGGACAAGGGCTTGTAGCAGAAAAATTAGCAGTCGATCCGGCCGCCTGCCAAAACGTTCCGGCATCGTTAATAGCGGGAACGGATCGTGAAAGGCAGTATTAGCACGCGCGGTAAGATGCTGCTAATGCAGCAAATTTCAACACGCCGTTAAACTTTTAGGCTTGAGATGGGTTGGTTGCATGCGTCACATTTCTGACAAGTGAGCGCATCTTACCGGGTGGCTCCGTCCCGGTCCCCACCCGGACAATGCGCTTCCTTAAAATGGAGGTTGGCATGAGTTCGCGGGTTGGTATTGTTTCCGAGGACTTTCGGAAACAGGTCTTGGGATACGGTCTGACGACGGCGCAAATCCTTTACCGGATGCCGGATCATCCCTCGTTGTTACAGACCTATGTCTGGCAGAATTACGACATGTTTCCGAAATTCCCGGCGCTGCAGGATTTCCTCAGCTTCTGGCAAGCGAAGCTGGAGGGGCCGCTGTTTGCGGTCACGGTCGCCCACTCCAAACTGATCAAGCCGGCGGAACTGCGCGCCGTCGACGGCCTGTTCCAGCTGCACTAAGCGACCGCCTCGTGGGGTGGGCACGCCTTCGCCCTTTGGGCTTCGGCGGACAAGTGGCTTTGCCCACCCTACACGAACGCATTGTGCTACCCCTCGTTTCAGAGGAAACCGAGGGAGAGCACGATGGCCAGCAAGAGCCGCTCGAAGACGCCTGCATCGCCCACCGCTGCCAAACGCGGCGCCGCCAAAACGTCGGCAGCCAAGACTTCATCGTCCAAGACTTCATCGTCCAAGACATCGCCACGCCAGACCGCCAAACCGGCGGCAAAGCCGAGCGCACGCAA
>JAICUM010000669.1 GCA_025935855.1 Pirellulales bacterium
GGACCACGGGCACCGGTACGGACATGGGTGCGACTACGGGCGATTCGACCTCACCGCCGCCCGCGGCGAGCGGTGTGCCGGTCGTGACCGGGACCCCGGTGAGCGACCCCGGCACCTCGGCAACCGACGGCACCACGTCGAGCGCCGCCCTGACCGACACCGCTGATCCCAACGCGACGGGCAGCGTCAGCTCGGGCGGGACCACGGGCACCGGTATGGATACGGGTGCGACCACGGGCGATGCGACCTCACCGCCGCCCGCGACAAGCGGGGTGCCGGTCGTGACCGGGGCCCCGGTGAGCGATCCCGGCGCCTCGGCGACTGACGGCAGCACGTCGAACGCCGCCCTGACCGGCACCGCTGATCCGAACGCGGCGATGAACCCGACCATCGACACCACGGCCGCCGGTGGCGGCCAAGACGGTGGCGATGTCGTTGGCCGTCACCATCACCACCACGGGGGCGAGCACGTCCGGCACGACGCCAAATACAAACATGGCGGCGAGTTGGATTCCAGCACGGCGCAAAAGCCGGGGCACTCCGGCCACCTGGCCACGCTCATGGGACAATATATGGCAACGGGATTCCACGACCACCAAACTGGTGCTGGTGAGATCGATTCGACGCTTGTCCCGAAGGGAAACCCTGAACACTTGGCGTTCCTGGCTGCGCCCCTCCATCACGCAGCCTGAGGTTCGCGCCGTGTGCCGCCTTCGCGCAGGTGCATCTGCATCAGCGTGAAGGCGGCATGCGACAAGCCGTGGCGAACGGTGTCGCACTCGAGCATCCGTGCCGAAGATTCACGGCGACAAGCTCGAGGTGGACAACAACCACACCATCGTGGAAGGGCCGGCCGACGAGGTTGAGCTGGCGAAGAGGATCGCCTTCGTTTTCAACACCGTTGCGGCCAAGCTCGACAGGGAAGGGCAGTCAAAAGGGCAGGGGTCAGCAGCCAGCGCCGCGAAGTATTAAGCCTTTGGCGTCGCCGATGTCACCGCCAGAACACGGGCGTTTTCCTGGTGCAGGTGCCAAGGTGGACCCGTCCTTGGGGACATGTTTGGGATCGGTGGCCGGCCTGCCTCTCTCCTCGTGTCGTAATCGGGCCGGCCGCCAACTCGTTTCAGGCTCTCCGGGCTACTACGTCGCTTGCAGTGGAAGTCCCTGCATCTACTTTGGAGGCGCTGAGCCCATGGCACGGCAAGAGCGCGAGCCCCCCAGATGCGCCAGCTAGCTGCGGACTAGGTGGTGATGCCTGCATCAGTTGGACGACTTTTCCTCGAAATTGAGAGCCGCAATCTTCTTTGCAAAGTCGGTTTTGGCGCTTGTGTCGTAATTCTTGCACTGGCCGCACTACTACCAGCGGACATACTTATTCGAAGCGATCTACCGGCCAAGCTGGAGCACTTTGTTGCCTATTCGGGTGCCGCAGTCATGTGCGGCTTTGCCTTTTCAAAGAAGCCTCATCCGAACGGACGATATCTGCTTTTGGTTCTTTGGGCCGCTGGGCTTGAAGCAGCGCAGACGTTTTCGCCTGGACGACATCCCTCGATGTCGGACTTTGCCGTGAGTACGCTCGGGATCGCTTGCGGGGCCGCAGCCTGGTGGCTCGCGAAACGAGCAGTGTGTGGTCCAGCTATGCAGGCGACATAGCGAAGCTTGGAAATCAAGCCAACAAGCTGTCTCCGCCCTCCAAGCGCGTAGCGGCATCACGTCGAGCTGATCGCCCTGTTCGCCAAATGAAGGCGGCGTCGGATTGCTTCGATCCTCTCGATTCCTGCTGCCGCCACAGAAGGGCATAGCTCTTCGGGCGACCAGCGGCTTGAGGCAATCGAGTGCGCGAGGCATGGTCACTCTTCATTTGAGCACGCGAAACCTGACTGACGCTGAACGGGGGAGAGATGCCGATATGACTGACTCAAAGATGTTCGACCTTACCGGCAAGGTGGCCGTCGTGACCGGCGGCAGCCGCGGCATCGGCCGCTCGATCTGCGAGCAGATGGCGGCGCACGGCGCCAAGGTCGTCGTGTCGAGCCGCAAGCTGCCGGCCTGCGAGGAGGTCGTGAAGGGAATCAAGGCCAAGGGCGGCGAGGCGGTCGCGTTCGCAGCCAGCATCTCGGACAAGGCCCAGCTAGAGGCGCTGATCGCCTTCGCACGCAAGACCTACGGCAGGATCGACATCATGGTCTGCAATGCCGCCTCCAATCCGTACTTTGGGCCGCTGAGCGGGCTGAAGGAGGAGGTGTTCCTCAAGATCATGCAGAACAACGTCATGTCGAACATCGCCATGATGAACATGGTCGGGCCGGAGATGGCGGAGCGGAAGGACGGCGTATTTATCATCGTGTCGTCGATCGGCGGCCTGGTCGGCTCGGCGCACATCGCCGCCTACAACATGAGCAAGGCGGCCGACATCAACCTGGTGAAGTCGCTGGCCA
>JAICUM010000825.1 GCA_025935855.1 Pirellulales bacterium
GCCTTCACGTCGATGTGATTGATGTCGCCGCACGTGCCGGCGCCAAAGAGGACGACCAGGTTCTTTCCTAAGTCTTGCTGCAGCTTCTGCTCCAAGAAATGCGGATAGTCGGCGGAATACTCAGTCCCCCCGGTGGTATCGCAGTGCATTGGGAATTCGACGAGCGCGGCGAAGGGTTCTGTGCCATCGGCAGCTTTGAGGGACACGATGCCCACCTGTGGATCGATGGGCCCCGCCGGACGGACGATGTCCGGATTGAGGTTGCCGGGATTGAAGCGAACCGAGCCGTCGCGCATGTGGTAGCGGCGGTTGAACGACACGCGGTTCTCGTTGGCAAAGCCGGCCGAGACTTGAA
This sequence comes from Pirellulales bacterium, assembly GCA_025935855.1. Classification (GTDB taxonomy): domain Bacteria; phylum Planctomycetota; class Planctomycetia; order Pirellulales; family Lacipirellulaceae; genus Lacipirellula. The sequence goes on from JAICUM010000825.1 coordinate 356, forward strand.
CAGGTTTGGCGCTGGCCGAGGCTTGCTCGATGACCTTCGCGAGCTTTTCAGTCAGATTCGCGGCGTAGTCGATCGGCTCGTTCTGGTCTTTGCCAAAACGCTTCTCGCTGCGGTCGTGAAAATACTCCCGCAGCACGCCGTAAAAGAGCGGTCCGGTGTGGCTATGAGTAGCGGTGATAGCGATGTGCTCGACGGGGATGCCGGTGGCGGCGCTGGCCGTCTCGCGCGCCGGCTCGGTGACCTGAAGCGGGACGCCCACCAGGTCGCAAAACACCAGCGCGCAAGCCTGGTTTCCCTGTTTGAACACGACGGCCTTCGCATGGAGCGGGTCCTTCGTGCCGGTGCTAACGCGCTCGTAGAAGTAGCCGCTCATGCGCCAGGAGGCGGGCGGCGTGATGTCAGCGACGGCGACGCCGGCTTGCAGTTGATCGTCGGCGACGGCAGGCGCCGCGGCGAGGACGACAAGACACGCTGCCAAGGTGAGTCTAGAGAGCATCGCGATTCCTCATGCGGTGGAAACCGCCATTGTACCTGAAGACGCCGGCGGCAAACGTAGTTCTGCGGTTCACCGCCAGGGCCATCAATTTTTCAAATTGGGGCGCCATGGCCACGGAGGTCCTCCGACGTGGCCATGCAGATTTAGGGGTCTTCATGCCCACGCAGACGTGGGCATGGCACCCCATCTTGATTCACTTGTTGACCCGCGACTGCTGGGCGGGCCCGGGCTTAGGCCCCTTGTCGAGCGGCCATAGCTCCCAGCGGCGGAAATAGATTTCCGCGAGCTCGGACTGAAGCTGCAATCGGCCTTCGTTGGGATAGGCGTCGAACGCCTCGTTAACTTTCGTTCCGTTAACGAAGTTCTGAATGTGGCCGTGGTCGTTGATCACGTCGATGCGGGTCCAACCCTTACCGGGCGTGTCCTTGTCCTCCTTGCCGCGAAAATCTTTCACGTCGGCCCAATCGGGGTCGCGGCCGTACCAGTTGATGCGTTTCATCGTGCGGTCTTTGATGCTGAAGGTTTCGCGCTTTCCATCGGGCTGCCAGATGATTTCGCCGTCGCGGTCGCGGCCGGCGTTGGTGGTGAGGGACAGCGGCAGCGGCTTGCCGTCGTAGTTCTTTCCGGGCACGGGGACGAAGTCGCCGACGCCGCCCTGGATGATCTGCACCTCGATCGAC
>JAICUM010000512.1 GCA_025935855.1 Pirellulales bacterium
CATTTCGCGCGTGGCCGACGCGGTCGAGGACGTCGCGCCTGGCATGCCGTATCCGCATCTCGGTTTCGGCGAGGACTACATCGAAACGCCGTCGACCACGAAGCGCGGGTTCATCGTGCCGGTGACGAAGGAGGCGATCTTCTTTGATCGGACGCATTTGGTGCTGAGCCGCGCCGGGGAGGTGGGCGAGATTCTCGGCTTGAACAAGGAGAAGCGACTGTTGGATTTGGTGATTGGCGTCACGAATAACTACAAGCACAACGGCGTGGACTACGACACGTACAACGCGGCCAGCCCGTGGGCGAATGAGCTGAGCGGCAATGAGCTGGTGGATTGGACGGACGTGGACGCGGCGGAGCAGTTGTTCGCGGATATTCTCGATCCGGCGACGGGCGAGCCGGTGCTGGTGCGGGGGACGACGGTGCTGGTGATGCCGGCGTATCGGCATGCGGCGCATCGGGTGTTTAACGCGGCGGAGATTCAGTACACCGCCGGCGGCGCGGCGACGGCGACCACCGCGGCGAATCCGCTGGGGAACTATCGGGTGTTCGAGAGCCGGCTGGCGTATCGACGGATTGTGGCCTCGGGCGTGGCGGCGGCGGACGCAAAGAAGTGGTGGTTCATCGGGGACTTCCGCAAGGCGTTCGCGTATATGGAGAACTGGCCGATCACGGTGACGCAGGCGCCGGTGGGGAGCGAGGCCGACTTCGCGAGCGACGTGGTGCTGCGGTTCAAGGCGAGCGAGCGCGGGGCGGCGGCGGTGCTGAACCCGCGGTATGTGGTGAAGTGTACGGGGTAGAGATGAGTAGGTGAGCAGGTGAGTAGGTGAGTAGGTGGGGCGCGGGTGAGGCGATAGCCCCGACCAAGCTTGGTCGGGGCTATTGGCCTTTGCGGTTTGTGGGACGCTTTTAAGTAAATAAGGAATGAGGCGATGAGCGTTGGGGTGACGGAGATTGAAGCGATTCGGGATTCTGCGGCGGCGCAGTTGCAGAGTTTGCTGGCGGCGAGTGCGCCGACGATTACGGTGAACGGGACCGAGGTGCCGTGGACGCCGTTTCTCAGTGCGCTCGAGAACACGCTGGATTGGTGCGATCGGAAGCTGCAGGAGTATCAGCCGTTTGAGGTGCGCTCGCGGGGGAAGAGTTGAGAGGGAGGGGCCAGTGGTCAGGGGACTGGGGCCAGTAAGACGCCGTTGATGTTTTAACTGGCTACAGGCCCCTGGCGACTGGCTACTCCAGCGTTGTGGCGCGGCGGTAGAGTAGGGCGATGAACTCTCGGAGGAGGTCGGCTTCGGGGGTTTCGAGGATGATGGCGACTTGCTTCATCAGTTCGCGGCGGCGGTTCATGGCGCCGGCGGCGGCGAGGGCGCCGTCTTCGGTGAGCTCGCCGCCGACGGCAACGCGGCTGTAGAGCTCGTTGAAATCTGACTGAGTCCAGTTGGCGAACAGGTGGGGCTGCTCTTGAATGATGCGCATCACGGCGGGGTTTGATTCGCGGTCGAAGGCCGCTTGCGCTTCGCGCGGATCGTGGAATAGCTCGTCCACGTCGATGCCGAGGCCGGCGGCGAGCTTGTGGAGGGTGCGGGCGTGGGGGCGGGTGGCGCCGCGGAGGAGGCTGCGGAGGGTGCGTTCGTCGAGACCGGTGGCGGCGACGACGTCGGTGAGCGTCATGTCGAAGCGGGCCATGAGGCGCTTCACGTTGGCGCCGTGGAGGACGGCGTCGTTGGGCGGGGCGGCGGGGGTGGCTGACGCCTGGCTCATGGCGGGGGTGGGCAAGCGGAGGGGTTGGCGCCGGGTGGGTGTTATGTAAACACCTGTATACTAATCGAGGGGGCTCGTCAAGCCCTTTTTTGGGAGAATGTGAGGGCGGAGTTCGTGCCGGGTAGAGGGCGTGTACCCGATTCGCACTGGCAAGATGCCAGTGGCACCCGGCAAAATGCCAGTGGCACCCAGGCGTGTTGCTACACTTGCGCTAGAAGTTGATTTCCATGCGGTCGACGCCGATTTCTGTGTTGGCGAAGACCTGGCGTGCTTCGCTCAGGCCGATGGCGTCGTCGTTTTCGAGGAGCGGGTTGATGTGTACTAGGATGAGGCGGCCGACTTGGGCTTTGGCGGCGACCTTCACCACTTCGCCGAGGCAGCTGTGGCCGGTGAGCTCGGCTTGCTCGGCTTCGTCGTCGCCGAAGTAGGACTCGTGCACGAGCAGATCGACGCCGTGCAGATGCTCGACATACGCCGCGTCGGGCGAAGCGACGGTGTCGGTGACGTAGGCCAGCGAGCGGCCGGGCCAGTCAATGCGGAAGCCGACCGATTCGCCGGGGTGGCGCAGCGGGAAGTGCGTCAGCACGCCGCCGTCGGCCAGTTCGACTTTTGGCGGAAGCGGCGCCAGGTCGATCGGCGGGTGCACGGGGAACAGCGGCTTGGCGAACAGGTGCTCGCGAATCGCTTCGAGCCTGTCTGGTTCGGCATAGGCGGTCGCGCGCTGGAGCGGCGTGCGGTAGCGCACATCGAACATGTACGTGAGGCCCACGCAGTGATCGAGGTGGGCGTGCGTCAGGAAGACGTCGAGCGTGTCGGTCGCCAGGTAATCGCAGACGCGATAGAAGCCCGTGCCCGCGTCGAGCACGACGCCCGCTTCCGGCAGCATCAGGCAGGCCGTCTGGCGACGGTCGTTCGCGTGATAGCCGGTGGTGCCGAGGAGAACGAGCTTCATGGTAGTAGGCGCGCTCCGCGTGCCGTAACAGTCCAGCCAGGGAGCGTCGCGTTTTCGAGGGGCAGCTACGGCACGCGGAGCGTGCCTGCTACGATTGTAGTTGCGGCAGGGGAACTTCACTACAGAGGCCGGCGGAGCGTTCGAGCCATGACGGGTCGGGGAAAGTGGACGTTGGCGGCGTGTTTGGCCTGCCTCGGGCTGGCCGCGGGATGTGCGCCGCACGCCGAGCGTGAGGTGGTCGTGTATACGGCCCTGGATGAGGAGTTCGCCAAGCCGATTTTTGAGGAGTTCACGCGGGAAACGGGGATTGCCGTGCGGGCGCGGTTCGACGTGGAATCGACGAAGAGCGTACAGTTGACGCAGGCGATTCTGGCAGAGCGCGACCGGCCGCGGTGCGACGTGTTCTGGAACAATGAGATCGTCAACACGGTGCGGCTTGATCAGGAAGGGCTGCTGGCGAAGTACGATTCGCCGGCCGGGCGCGAGTATCCGGCGAAGGACCGTTCGCCGGAGGGGACGTGGTATGGGTTTGCCGCGCGGGCGCGGGTGCTGGCGGTGAACACGAAGCTGGTGAGCGAGGCGGAGCGGCCGACGTCGATTCAGGATTTGGTTGATCCGCAGTGGAAGGGGCGGTGCGGGATTGCCAAGCCGCTCGCGGGGACGACGGCGACGCACGCGGCGTGTTTGTTCGCGGTGTGGGGAGACGAGAAGGCGAAGGAGTTTTTTCACGCGGTGAAGGAGAATGCCCGCACGATGGGCGGGAACAAGCAGGTGGCCCAGGCGGTGGGCGACGGCGAGCTGGCGTTTGGGCTGACCGACACGGACGATGCGCTCGCGGAGGTGGAGGCGGGGAAGCCGGTGGTGGTTGTGTTTCCGGATCAGGCGGGCGCCGACGCGCTCGGCACGCTGATC
>JAICUM010000709.1 GCA_025935855.1 Pirellulales bacterium
CGACCATGCACTGCGTCCCCTTTTCCAGCGACCGCGTCACCAAGCGGCTGAGCACTTCCAGTTCGGCGAACTGAGCTGCGTCGCTGGCATCAGCGATCGAACCGGGACGCAGGCCGTCGCCGAGACTCCAGGTGACGTCGTACTGCCGCATGATATCGCACAGGTCATCGAAGTGTTCGTACAGCGGATTCTGTTTGCGATGAGCCATCATCCACTTGGCAATCAGCGAGCCGCCGCGACTGACGATGCCCGTTACGCGATTCATGGTCAGGTGCAGGTGCTCGAGCAACACGCCGCAGTGGACGGTCATGTAGTCGACCCCTTGCTTGGCCTGGTGTTCGACCATGTCGAGGAAGTGCTGCGGCCGCATCTCCTCGATCTCGCCGCCGAGCTCCTCGAGCATCTGGTAGATCGGCACCGTGCCGATGGGCACCGGCGAGGCGGCGATGATCGCCGCGCGAATACCGTCGATGTTCTTGCCCGTCGAAAGGTCCATCACCGTGTCGGCACCGTAGTGGACCGAGGTGTGCAGCTTCTCCAGCTCGCCGTCGATGTCGCTGGTAACGGCCGAGTTGCCGATGTTCGCGTTCACCTTGCAGCGAGCGGCGACGCCGATGCACATCGGCTCCAAGCGGCCGGCGGCGTGTACCCGATTGGCGGGAATGACCATCCGGCCGGCGGCGACTTCCGCGCGAATCAGCTCCGGCTCGAGCAATTCGCGTTCGGCGACGTACTGCATCTCGCGGGTGATCGTGCCGGCGCGGGCGTGTTCAAGCTGGGTGATCGGTTCAGCCATAATGGTCATCCGACTTTGAGGAACGGAGTGCAACGTCGATTAAAAACCAAGCGGCCCAATCGGCTGGAACTGCAAGCGTAGCTTTGACTTCCAGCGTGCGCCGAACGTCCATCCTACCGCTGGGGCGCCGACTGTCAATGAATGCCAGCGAGCCGACATAACCGCATGATTACAATGTGCTTATCGCCATTGATCGCGGGTCGAGCCAGCGGTAACAATTTCACTTCTGCCGCAGTTGTCGCCGCCAAATTTCATCGCCCCTTAAGGCCCGCCGCTTGTCTCGCCTGCGCCCCATCGAACCGCCCGCTCCTCGCATGATCGCCATCGGCGACATCCACGGCTGCAATACGGCGCTGGCCACGCTCGTAGCCGGTCTGAAGATTCAGCCGGACGAAACGGTCGTCATGCTTGGCGACGCGATTGATCGCGGTCCCGACAGCCGCGACGTGCTGCGGCAGCTTCGCGAGCTCGGCGACCGTTGCCGCGTCATTTCCATCGAAGGCAATCACGAGCAGATGCTGCTGGACGCGATCGACGGCAACATCGCGCTCTCTGAATGGCTCATTCACGGCGGCGCCGAGACGCTCGATTCTTACGGCGAAGGCGCCGGGCTGACGGCCGTCGATCCGGCCGACGTCGAGTTCATCCGCTCGTGGGGCGACGTGTTCGAGACGGACACGCACTTCTTCGCCCACGGAAATTACCTGCCGAACCGGCCGCTGGACCGCCAGCCGTGGCGCGACCTACGGTGGCAATCGTTGAAATGGTATACGCCGCCGCCGCACGAATCAGGTAAGACCGCAATTCTCGGGCACACATCGAACAAGCAGGGCGAGATTCTCAATCTCGGCCACCTCATCTGCCTCGACACCTACTGCCACGGCGGCTACTGGCTGACGGCGTTCGATTCGACGACCGGCCGCGTGTGGCAGTCGAACGAAGCCGGCGACTTCCGCACGATCGAACTGCCACCAATCCGGACGAAGGCTTTCGCTTAGAAAGTAGGTCCCGCTTGCCGAGCGGGACCTCAGCCGCACGAAAGATTCGACGATTCGAAGAAGGTCCCTTCCGGCAGAAGGGACCTACTTTTTGGTCAACGCCGCGTCGGCAGTAAGCATGGCTTGCACCAGGCCTTCGGTTGTGTAGGGCGAGCCGACCGCGGCAGTCTGATAGCCGAGCTCGGAAAGAACGCCGGCCGTCAGCGGGCTGATCGCGGCGAGCTTCGCTTTTCGCAAGTCATCGCCGAACAACTTCACGAGCGAGCGCGCAATCGCGGAGCTCGTCACCGTGATCCAGTCGATGCGTCCCTCGCTGAGCGCCGCGGCGACATCGGCGTCCGCGGTTGTCACGTCCGTGCTTTGATACACGACAG
>JAICUM010000155.1 GCA_025935855.1 Pirellulales bacterium
AACCGACGGAGCGAACGATGGCGGCGACTGCTAGCGGCTCGGCGAAGCTTTCTTACAAGGTGACCAACTGGCGAGAGTATAACGAATCGTTGGTCCGTCGGGGTGATATCACCTTTTGGTTCAACGAGGATGTGATCGACGCCTGGGAGCACGACAACCAAGAGTGGAAGGTGGGCCGGCCGTTTACCTACAGCGATGTGGCGATTGAAACGCTGCTCTCGATGCGGGAGCTGTTTCGCCTGACCTATCGCCAGACCGAAGGCTTCGGCCGGGCCGTGGCCAAGCTCATGCAGGCCGACGTGGCGATTCCTGATTACACCAGCCTCCAGAAACGGGCTGCCAAGCTGGGCGTTTCGATCTCCTTCGCCACGGTCCAAGGGCCGATCGACGTGGTCGTCGACAGCACGGGCCTGAAGGTCTATGGCGAGGGAGAGTGGAAGGTCCGGCAGCACGGGAAAGATCAGCGCCGCACTTGGCGGAAGCTGCATCTGGCCGTGAACCCCGCGACGCATGAGATTGTCGCGCAGATTCTCACCGACAGCGGCGTTCACGACGCCGATCAGGCCGAGCCGCTCTTGAATCAGATTGAAACTGAGGTGCGGGCCTTCTACGGCGACGGCGCTTACGATCAATGGAAGGTGTACGACGCGGTGAAGAGCCGCGGCGCGTGGTCGATCATCCCGCCCCGCAAGAACGCCAAGATCAAGCAGCACGGCAACAGCGCCGCCGATCCTTTAGAGCGGGACGAATGTATTCGGCAGATTCGCCGCGACGGGCGCAAAGCGTGGAAGGAGTCGATCGGCTACCATCGCCGCAGCCTGGCCGAAACCGCGATGAGCCGCTTGAAACGCTCGTTCGGCGAGCGACTCAAGAACCGAACTAAGCCAAACCAAATCGTCGAAGCCGCCTTACGCGCGAAGCTGCTCAATTGGTTCGTGCTGCTGGGCATGCCCTGTTTGCGTGGGGTTAGGCGACAAGGCCCCAAGAACGCCGGCGACGCAAGCTGCCAAACGCGAAGGCCGATGCCGCCTGCAGCAGCACCCACGATGAAGCTTCGGGAATGACGGCGTTCGACGCGATGGCGCTTGCGATGTGGCCGTAATTCGCCACCCAGTAAGCGTAATCTTCTTCGTCCACAAAGCCTTCCGTCGCGGCGGTCGGATTCTCATTGTTCAGCGCATAAAACTGCCCCAGGTTATCTCGCCACACCACGTAATCAGCGGCGTCCACCACCCCGTCGCTGTTGTAGTCGCCGCCTAGAAACGGCGGCGCCGCAAAATACTTCGACGTCAAATAGTTATAGACCTGGTTCGTTTCGGTGGTCGAAAGCGCGCGGGCGTAAATGATGATCTCCGCAATATCGCCGCTGAAAGTCTCCCCCTCGCCGCAGCAGTCCTGCGCGTGGCCGCCGATTCCGAAGGGCTCCTGCACGCCGACGGGGTCATTGTTGATAAAGTCGTTGCGGTCCGCGATTATCCCGCCGTTGGTCGTCACGGGATTTACAACCAGCGGGTTGGAAGCGTTCTCGGTGTCGTTTACCAGCACCTGAATGGGATCGCCGTTGCCGGCTTCGCTAATTTTCTGCACGACGACCTGCCACTTGTTCGCCACCGCAGGCGCCTGCGTGCGGTATTCCGTGTTGGCGTCGTAGGTCACATAATTGAAATACCCCTGGGGATTGATCCCCAATTGGAGAATCGACGCATCATTCCCGCGCTCGGCCCACGCTACCTGGTAGCCAAGGGTGCCGGCGGTCGTGACGTCCGGTCTCATGACGGTGAACGTCGTTACGCTCAGCCCGTCGGCGATCGCCAGCGGATCGGAGCCCGGCGTTCGATTGTTGACTTGATACAGCCGATCCGTGCCGCCCGAGCGGTCCACCGCCGGATTACCAAGCGCCGTCCCGTTGCGCTCAAACCGCACGCTTTTGAACGTTTTCCCATTGACGGTCGATGTTTCCAGATGTGGGTTCTCTTCCACCGGTGCTCCCCCGAACGGCCCATTGGGCTCGGTGGAAGTCCGCGGCGCGAAGACCGTGCCGTAGGACGACTGGTCGATCCACTGCGTGACCTTCGCATCGTCGGCAAGATTGAGCGAGTCAGCCTTAAGCCACAGCCGTAGGTCGCCGGCCGGTAGCTGCGCCATGGCGTCGAGCGCGCTTGATGCAAACGCCATGAACCACACGATGGTGAACAGAGACTTCATGGTCCTGCGGTAAACACGCTCGGAGTTTCTGAATTCCAATCAGGCTTGGAATTTAAGGGGCAACGAGATGGAACATGGGCCTGCAGCTCACTGGATCAAAAGCCGACGGAGCGCGTCGGCGGACGGTAGCCTGGCCGACCGCTGGTAACCGGCTGCGCCGGCGGAACGACGACCTTGTACTCAAAGAGGGCGGACCCTCGCGCGGGCAGCGACACGTTGAGGCCGCTCGTCATCAGCGCTTGGCCCGTCAAACGCTGCGTGGTGGAGTCGAAATTACGCACGTCGTAACTCTTCGTCGCATCTAGGCCGTACAGCTTGAGCGTCACCGACCCGCTGGCAGCGTTTTGCCGCCTGAACACTTGCACGCAACCGCCGCCGACTTCCGGCCGATCGAATTGCCATCCGATCCACACGTTGTCGGCCAACGAATAGGGCGTCAGCGGGTAATAGTCCCCAAACAACATATACGGCCCCACGACGTCGGTCTCGGCGTAGGACTGCTGTTGAGCGGCCGCATTGTCTTCCGTCAGCCCGCCCATGCCCCAACAGGTGCCATAGAAGCTGCGCATCGCGTAAACATCGTAGAAGTAACAACCATTTCCCTGGAACGGAAGCCAGCTCGAAAGTCCGTAGGTATGGCACTGGTTTCCGTCCACGACGCCCGCCATCGTGGGAAACTGAAAGTCGCTTCGCACCAGCGGCACCGCCCGCCGCATCGTTTCCAGGTCGTTCCGGCGTCCGCCAGAAGCGCAGGAGTCGATGTGCAGATCCCAGTGCCGAGCTTTTAACGTATCCCAGAGCGTTAAATGCCCCTGCACGTAGAGATTCTCGGTCATCCCTTGCCGATTGGAGGCGTCGTGGTTGCGCCACGCCGGCAATGGCCCGTTGCCATTCATGTCTTCGCGGTACCAGTCGATGCCCTGAGAGACGATCATGTTGTCAATGTGGTCGATCAGCCAATTAAGCGCGTCGGGATTGCCCAGGTTGAGGATGTCGCCGACCGTCGTTGACGTTCCTGGCAGCAGCCACTGGGGTCGCATTCCCAGAAATGAATTGGGCGAACCAACTCGTTCCGGTTCCCACCACAAAAGGAACGAGGAACCGACGGAGTGCGCGTAGTCGCTGAAAGCGCGAAAGCCCTGAGGAGCCTGATTCGGATCAATTTCCCAGGTGCCGGTGTTCAGCCAGCTGTCGGCGCCAGTGTACGGGCCCTGACTCGTGGGGTACCAACCGGCGTCGCGCCAACAAATATCAGGATGGATGCCCTTCGTCAAAAAATAATACAGGTTGCTCGCCTGATAGCCGCTCACCTGAATCTGCTGAACAGGCGGCTGCGGGGTGCCCAAGAAGTGCGGCAGGACGTCAGCGACGTACCACCGACGCCAAATATTTTGCGAGCGCACCACGTCGTCGCCCCGCCAAAACAGCATGGCCATTCGCGGCGTTCGGATTTCCTCGCCCGGCTGGAGATACAGCCGAGTGAGCTGCTGGCCGGCCTTAATCGTGAGGCCGGTCTGTCCAACACGGGCATAGGTGCAGGCCCATTGCCCCGGCCAGCCGCACGCCAGGATAATGCCGCCACCCGGCAACTGCAGATTCCAGTATGGCCAGCCGTCGGGTCCATCGGAGGATTTGCCGGAGATGGAGGGCGGCGAGAATGTCTTGGAAAAGCCGGGAACCAACGTCGTCTGATAGGGCTTGTAGCTGTCAGCGGTCGTGAAGTCTCCTTGGATGCCGCTAAGAACAAACTCCGAACGCGTCGTGCGCGTGAGCGACATATCCAGCGAAAGAATGTCTTGAAATATCCCCGTGTTTTGAGTTCCACCGTTCCTTACATAGATAGTCCATTCAGCCACCGGAAACTTGAGATGCTCGACCAGCTCACACCGAATCTCGGTTCCCGAGTCGGGCTCCGTCCAAGTGATCGTGTACTCAGCCTGATCGCTGGTCCTGGACGTCTCCTGCTGCTGCCGCGTCCAGCCTCTCAGCACGCTCGATGAAGCTACGCCGTTGTACTTGAATGAAAAGGGAGGCAGTCGGGTGGCCGACAGGAAATTCTCCCGGACCCAAGTATCCGCCATGTCGAGCTCGACCGACGTGGGAGCGACGGCCCAGCACGTTGAGCCCGGCAACAGCGCCGTGACGCCGACTGCACCGACAAGCTTCAAAAGCACGACGCCGAGAACAAAACGCCCGCGATTCCGTTTTTTCCACTCACGCCCGCGGATCTCTGAAGAGCACCGTTGCATGGCTTCTAGCTCTGTTCCCTCGTCAATAGCCCCAAAACCCTAATTGTAATATAATAAGCAGCACCCAGGCAGCCAACTATTTTGTGACTGTCCGGACGCGGAACCTTTCGCGTTCATCGATATGCGGCACGATGCACCGATCCAACTTCAGCAGAGGCGAATGTCGGGCGTGGCCCGCTTAAACGCCGCGAAGCCAAGAAGTCTTGTCCCGGTCTACACGGCCCCCATGGCGTTTAAGCGAATTCGCCAAAGCGACTTGGTCGCGCCGATAAAAAGGGTTTGTCGGTCGGACATTCCGAATGAAAGATTGCCAACCGTTTCCGGCGTGAGAATTCGACCCATCAGCTCACCCGTTGGCGTGAACACTTGGACGCCATCGCCAGCGCCCACGTAAAGATTCCCGTCCGTGTCGCACCGGAATCCGTCAGGCACCCACGAATCGATGTCGGCGAAGATGCGCGGATTGGAGAGCGAGGCGCCATCGGCATTCACGTCGAACGCCGTCACGTGATGCGGACGAAACGCGCCGTGGGTCATCCCCGTATCGCCAACATACAGCGTGCTTTCATCGGGCGAAAAACAGATGCCATTGGGCTTGTCGAAGTCTTCGCACACGGCCGTGATTTCCCCGGTTCCGGCAACTAGCCGGTAAACCCGGTTGCGATCTTGTTCGGGTGGCTGCCGATGGCCGAACTCGGCCACGAGCCAGCCGTAGTCTGGGTCGGTAAACCAGACCGTGCCGTCGCTTTTGACGACAACGTCATTCGGCGACGTGAGTCTGCCGCCACGGTAGCGATCGGCCAGCACTGTTTGCGAACCATCAGGCTCGAACCGGATTACCGCGCGGCCTCGCGTGAGACAGGAAATCACGCGTCCTTCGGCATCGACCGTATTGCCATTAGCTGTTTGCGACGGCTGCCGAAACACGCTCAGCCCCTCGCGCTCGGACCACTTCATGATCCGGTCGTTGAAGAAGTCGCTGACGACCAGGAACTGCCCCCGCTCCACCCAACAGACTCCCTCGGCGAAGATGAAGTCTTGGGAGAGCAGCTCCAACGTTGGCGCATGGCCGAGAATCCGCTGAAACTCTTCCGACAGGATGACAAATGGCGACGGCATATTTCTTAAATCTGATGGAACGGTCCTAGCACGGAGATTCCTTGAATCCTGTGGGCCGATCGGCTTTCTAGGCCACCACCCAACTTCAAAAATCACGAAAGAACCCGCCGGCGGTCCACCCGCCATCAACGCTCAAGATTTGCCCCGTGATGTAGCCGCTTTCCGGCGCCACGAAGAACAGCACGGCGTGGGCCATCTCTTCGCAGGTGCCGGGCCGATTGAGCGGAACATGGCTCAGTAGGCGCTGCGCCCGATCGCGTTCGCTAGCGCCCTCGCCGTAAAACAGCCCCTTCGTGCCCTCGGTGAGCGTCGAGCCGGGCGCCACGCAGTTCACCAGGATGTTGTGGGGAGCGAGTTCCAGCGCCGTCCCCTTTGTCCAGTGAACCAGCCCGCCCTTGGCGGCAATGAATGCGCATTGCAGCCGCACCGGCACGATGCCCAGCGACGACGCGATGTTGACGATGCGCCCGCCGCCCTGGGGAATCATGACCTTCGCCACCGCCTGGGTCATGAGATACGTGCCGGTCAAATCGACGTCAACGATGCGCTGCCACTCTTCCAGCGGAAACTCATCGATGTTCACGCGATGCTTAGCCGTGTTCACGCCGGCGTTGTTGACCAAGATGTCGATGCCGCCAAGCTGCTTGACGACTTCATTGACCCCCTCGCGGACGCGGTCCGGCTTGGTAATGTCCAGCGTCACCGCGATGGCGCCCTCGACATTCGACGCGGTCTGTTTGACCTGGTCGCCGTTTACGTCCGTATAGGCGACGCGCGCCCCATTCGCGGCCAGCGTATCCGCGATCGCCTTGCCGATGCCTTGAGCGGCGCCCGTGACCAGCGCTCGCTTGCCTTCAAGATTGACTTTCATGTCGTGTGAAACTCCGAGAACGCTGGCGAGCGCTTACCGATCGTCAGCCGCCAGCGCGGCCAAAATCTTTCGCGGCGGCGTGTAAGGCTGCCGGCCGTGCGAGACGAGCTTGTTGTCGCAAATCAGCAGATCGCCCGCCCTCCAGTCGAACATCGTCATTGTCTCGTCAATCGTCTTGCGAATCGTTTCGAGATCCGCAATCGCTATCTTCGAACCGTCCGCGTGAGTCGATTGATAGAAGAAGCGTTTTGCCATCGCCGGCCGCATGCGGTCGGCGACCGCCTTTTGATCAGCCGACGGCCCAAGAAAATCGCCCTTCCACGGCGCATACTCCTTGTGCAGCAGGTGCGCCTGGTTGAACCAAACCTTTTCGCCGGTGACCCGATGCCGCTTCGTCGTGGGCGACGGCTTCTGAAAGACCCGTACCCCGCCGTCCTCCGTCCACTCCAGTCGCCAGCCGCGCTTCACGGCAAATGCCTCGGCTTCTTGACGGTCAGAAGTTCCAAACATAGTTGGCCAAGTGACTTCGTAGCCCGCCTCCTTAGTCGCCGGAAGCTGCCGCGTTAGGATGAGCCCTTTGTCTTCAAACCGCGTGACAAGGTCTTGCGGCAGCCTCTCAAGCACAAGCCGCATATCGCAGAGGGGGGTCTGACCGCCGCCGCCAGGTTCAATCTCGCAGAAGAACGCCACCTTGTCGGGCGTCGGATCGGGCAAATCCTCGGAGGGTTCCAGGTAGCTCATCTCCTGGTGCAGGCCGATGGTGAGATGGGCCGGAGCGTCCGTCGAGGACACAATCTTGCCGCTCACCGCGCTGCGCGGCGTCGTGCCGCCGGCGTAATCGAGCAGCTTATGGCAAACGACTTTCATCACCGCCTCGAAGTCGTCCGCTCCCGAGAGTGATTTGAAGCCTCGGAATAGAATGGCTCCATGACGGTGAAGCTTCTCTTCCAGCCACGTGCGATTCTCGCTGATCCATGCAAGCAAGTCGTCCCGGGAAATATCGGCCGCGTCCGGTTTGGCTTCGATGACAAAAGCCAGCGAGCCGTCGAGCGTTTTCGTGGTGGCGATCTCAGAAGTCGGCCGGAGCGTTTGGCTGATCATAGGGGAATGTCAACGAACGAGCAGGGAAGTCTGCCGTTTGCACCAAGCAACTCGGCAAGGACTAATTGTATGACAATTAAAAGGCGCCGCAAGCCTTCCGCGCGCCAAGCGGTCCAAAACGGCTATCGGTCCTTAGCGGCCGCCTGACTCAACGCCTTCGCGACATCCACGGCTATCAAGGCCGCCAGCCGCGCCTGCCCGTAAACGCTCGGGTGAACCCCGTCATAGGCCAACCGAGTGGGCCCCTGATTGACCCGAAATTCACTTGCCAGGCTCGCTGTCGCAATCAAGTGCACGCGCCCATCTCCTTCACGCCGGCGAGACTCGACGGCCGAGGCAATTTCATGCTCGTGAACTTGCAGCGGCGGAACTATGCAAAAAACCTCCGCCGTGGGACACGCATTGCGAACGTCCTGTAGCCATCGTACGTACGCCTCGGTGATGTCCTTCTCAAAATCATTCGTGCCCATCGCACAAAACACGAAATCCGGCGGCGGCGACAAAACCCCATTCTTTAGCCGCGATGTTTCCGCGTCGTACTTCGCCCACGTCTCCGTGAGCGCCGGCAATTCCAACGCGCGCACCATCCCCTGCCCGCCCGAACCAAGCTGCCCATACTCCGCGTTGAGCGCGGCGGCGACCATCGGGAACCACGTCGCGCGCGCATTGTTCTTGTCAAGCTTCTGCCAACTCGTGACCTCGCCGTCGGCGCCCACGCCTTCGGTGATCGAATCTCCAAATCCAATGGCACGCTTGGGACGAACCGGCGTCGGCGCGGCGCTTGCGCCAGCGTTGAGCTGAAATCCGACAAGCCGCAGGCGGCTGGCGGTCTTTGTCCACCTTCCGTTGGTCAGGTCGGCGGCCCGAAACAGCACTTCCACGCGATGCGCCCGTTCCGGGTTTAATTGGCTGGCAAGCGGCAGCGAATACTCACGCGCGGTTTTCGTGAGCTGCACGATCCTGTACGGCCCTTCGTCCACGGAAAACTCGATGGCCGGCATGGATTCAGCGCGACACCCGGCATTCGCCTCGCCCTCAATCACCAGCGAGATTCGCTCGGCGTTTTGAAACATGCCGCGCACATAAGCCCCAGGCATCGTGGCTTCCAACCTCCTGCGGGAACCCGAATCGAGAGGCTTCCACACATACGGCGCCTGAACAATCCGCTCATCCGCGCACGAGATAAACAAGTCGCCGGGCACCGAATTCGGCGTCTGCCCCCGCGCAACGGACGCCGCCATCAACACCATTCCCGCACACGCAACGCAGCCCAGGAATCGCGTAAACCAACCTTCAACAACGACCTTTTCGCCCACCTATCACCCCGCTATAAGGCGAATCGCCTCGCGCGTTTTTCAACCGTGCATTCTGTCCAGCTACATTCGTTCATGCATCGCAAGAATCTTTCGCAATCGCTGCCTCGCCTCGTGCGACAATTGGTCGATTGCCACCGCCCCGATCAGCGCGGCGCCCTTCACCACAGGCGCGTAATCAGCGTCGATCCCCAGCGCCACGATGCCGCTGTTGATGACCGCGATCAGCGCGACCGCCAGTACGACGCCCAACATGTTGCCCTCGCCCCCGGTGAACGCCACGCCGCCAAGAATCACGGCCGTGATCACATCCAGCTCCATTCCTTCGCCGAACGACGGGCTCGCCGAGCCGAAGCGGCTCGCGTTCAGCACGCCCGCGAGCCCGACGATCAAGCCATTGGCCAGGAACACCCCGAGCGTCAGCCGCCGGACGGGAATGCCGACCGCCTCGCACGCCGCCCGGCTTCCGCCAAGCGCCAGCACATGCCGCCCAATCGTTGTGCGGGCAAGGATCGCGCTCGCCACGATGGCGACCAGCGCGAAGATCACAATCGGCGACGGCGCGCCGAGCCATTTCGCCTGGCCAAGCGTCGCGAACTCCCTCGGCACGCCGCGAACCGAGTAACCGCCAGTCAGCAACAGAACAACTCCACGAACGATCGACATGCTGCCCAGTGTAATAATCAGCGGCGAAAGCTTAATCCGCCAGGCAAGCACGCCGTTGATCCAACCAACCGCTCCACCCAAGCCAACGGCCAGCGCCATGGCAGCGACGGGAGGCATCACTTTGGCGCCCATCGACGCCACGACGCCCACCAGC
>JAICUM010000376.1 GCA_025935855.1 Pirellulales bacterium
CGAACCTGGTACACGGGTTTATCACCTCTCCCCTAACCCCTCCCCATCGAGGGGAGGGGAACGGAGGTGAGGAATGAACCTCCGCATGGTCGGCTGCACCCACCGCGCCACCAGCCTCGATCTCCGCCAGCAACTCGCCTTCGGCAGCGAGCAATCCGCCGATGCGCTCACTCGCTGGCGAAAGCAATTCCCCGGCATGGAGCTCGCGCTGCTCTCCACGTGCAACCGAGTGGAGCTCTACGCCGCCGGCGACGCCTCGGACCCGCCGCCGGACGAGAACGAGCTGCTCGGCGCGCTGCTCAACTACCACGGCATTCCCGCGCAGCGCCTCGCCAATCAAACGGTCGCGCTCCTTCACCGCGATGTCGTGCAGCACCTCTACCGCGTCGCCGCCAGCCTCGACAGCATGGTCGTCGGCGAGCCGCAAATCCTCGCCCAGGTGAAGCAGGCCTATCAGCGCGCCGCCGATCTGGGCTCCGCCGGCCCTGCGCTGCACGACCTCTTCCAATCCGCCCTCCGCACCGCCCGCCGCGTTCACAACGAAACCGCTCTTCACAAGCACCGCGTCAGCATCCCGAGCGTCGCCATCGCCGATTTCGCCAGCCGCGTGTTCGAACGCTTCGACGACAAGCGTGTGCTGGTCATCGGCGCCGGCGAAATGGCCGACGAAACGCTCCGCTACCTGAAAGACGCCGGCGCCACGCAGATCCACGTCATCAACCGCAGCCCCGACCGCGCGCTCGTTTTGGCGAAGGAGTGGGCCGGCGTCGCCGTCCCCTGGGAACGTCTCGACGAAGAGCTGCAAGCCGCCGACCTCGTCATCGGCGCCGCGGCCGCCGATGAGGCATTGGTCAACGCCTACCGCTTCAGCAGCGGCATCGCCCCGAAGCGCGAACAGCGCCCGCTATTCATGCTCGACCTCGGCGTGCCGCGCAACTTCGACCCCGCTATCGGCGATGAGCTCGGCGTGTACCTCTATTCGCTCGACGACCTGAAAATCGCCTGCGATCGAAACCTCAAGGCCCGCGCCGCCGAGCTCCCCAAGGCCGAGCAAATCATCCAGACCGAAACCGAGGCCTTCATCGCCGCGGCTCACCACCGCCTCGCCGCGCCGGTCATCACCGGCCTGCGCCGCAACCTCGAAGCGCCCAAACAGGCCGAGCTCCAGCGGCTCTTCAAGAAGCTGCCCGACCTCGACGAGCGTACACGCGCCGAGATCACGCAATTCGCCGACCGGCTGGTGAACAAGCTGCTCCACCCGCCGCTAGAATCCATCCGCGACGCCGCCCAAGAAGGCCCGCCCCACGGCCTGCTCGACGCGCTAAGGCGCCTGTTCCGCCTGGAAGACTAGCAGCGATAATTGAATCCGTGGGGGCGAGTCTCCCGCGGAGCCTCGCAACAGAATGTTCAGGCTATTTCCTCCTCGTGGAGACAGCCTCTGCATCTGCAAACTGCATCGTCGCTATTGCGGGCTAGATGCTCGTTACTAGTAGCCCCGGCATTTACAGGATTTTGCAACTGCAAGCTGCACCGGCGCTATTGATGCCTAGATGCTTTCTGCTAGTAGCCCCGGCATTTATGCCGGGGTAGATTTGGCGATTCGCGTCTTCGGCCGAGCGATGGACTTAGTGTTCCAGCGGAGTGCCGCCGAGGCCGAAATCCAGCCGCGGCTCGGTGCGGCCTCGGCTGACCGCCGATTGCTTGCTGTGCTTTTGCGCTCGGCCGAGGATGTTTGCTCGTTCCACTACCCCGGCATAAATGCCGGGGCTATTAGGGACGCATTCACCCTCATTCCGCCGGTCACGGCCTGCGAAAGTAGATACAGGATCCTGGAAAGGGGACCAGAAAATTTGAAACTATACTGAGCAATTAACCCTCAATCCCACTTGCTCTCCTCCTCCGAATCATACGCCAGCTCGTCCGACTCCTCTTCGTCATCTTCGTACTCATACTCGTCATCGTCGTCGTCTGAATCTTCTTCCTCTTCGTCGTCGTCCTCGACCTCTTCCCACTCATCTTCCTCGAGGTCGTCGTCGGACTCTACTTCTTCTTCCTCTGAGTCGTCGTCCTCATCCTCGTCTTCGTACTCGTACTCGTATTCTTCATCGTCCTCTTCCGAGTCGTCGTCGTCCTCGTCTTCATACTCGTACTCCTCCTCGTCCTCCTCGGCGGCGACCAATGATCGCCAAGACTCGGCGTTCCAGGGTGTCGCGCATGCGGCGCGGCTTCCGTGACCCAAGGACACGCGCTGAAACGTCTTCAACAACTCGTCGGAAATCTTCAACTGAGACCGCACGATTCAGTTCTCCTCAACCATCCTAGCGCTAGGCGGCGGCCGCTCCCCTCTGGTCGGCCCCCTCGCAAGCGCGTGGTGCAGCGCTACGAATTTGATCCACTGGCGGCAATTCTTCCAAGCGGCGCAGCCCAAAAACTTGTAAGAATTTTCGCGTCGTGCCGTATAAAAACGGCCGCCCTAACTCCTCGCTTCGCCCGACAATACGCAAAAAATCCCGTTCCATCAACACGCGCAGCAGTTCGCCGCACTGCACGCCCCGAATCGCCTCGATTTCCGCGCGCGTCACCGGCTGCCGGTACGCCGCCACGGCCAGTGTTTCCAGGGCCGGCGCCGAAAGCCGCAAATCTCCTGCCGGCGCGTGCATCCGCCCCAGCCAATCGGCCAACTGCGGCCGCGTCAGCAGCAAAATCCCGTGCGCCACTTCCACCGGCTGAAAACCGCTGCCACGCCGCCGCATCCGCCGGCTCAATTCACGAACCAGCGACCGGGCTTCCGTTCCATCGGCCAAATCGGCCAAAGCCGCCAGCTTTCTTGAGGGAAGCGGCTCCCGGGACAAAAACAGAATCGCCTCCACCCGGGCCAGCTTGGCCGCCAAGGTGTCGCCCGGCAGCGGCGGATTGGTTGCAATGACTTTTTCTTGAACCTGAAAGCCGAAGACGCGGCAACGTTCCGCAGCCTGCCGCGACCATGGCGCGCGAATTGCTGCCGCGGGGCTCCCCAATCGTTCCGCTAAGCCGCCCGCTTGCTTGAGCATTTACATCCCGCTCGTTTGCCGCGACAGTTGCCACGAACCCACTTCCGCGAGCACCTGCTCGACACTCTTCTGCGGGTCGGCCGCCACCGCCTCGAACTGCTGCGTGAGCTGCGTGGCGCCCACCGGCATCTCGCAATGAAACCGGTACAGCTTCCCCCCCTCGCCCCAATGTTCGAGCGCGTATTCAATGGCGCCCAGGTGCCGTAGCCGCGCCAACAGCGGATCCAGCCGATCCGCCAGCGTCGGCGGCCCGGACGACACGCCGCTCCCCGCACAAGCCTTCCCATCCGCGCAAGTGTAGCCATCTCGCTCCGCGAGATGCTCCCCACCTCGCGTAGCGAGCAGGGGCGGAGTCACTTCTTCAACATGCACCGCCGGAACCACCGTCGCTTCGGCCTGCCGCGGCGCCGCCGGCTTCAACTCCTCCACGCGCACCCAGCGATCCCGCGCATCGCTCGACTTGTTCCAACCAATCGATTCCTTCGCCGCCGCCATCACGCGATCAACGACGCGCTGCGCCCCCGTCGGCAACGGCCCATAATAAATCCACGCCGCCGGCAAGCCGACCAGCACCGCCAACATCACGATTGCACGAAACGTCGTCGCCATCACTCGAAATCCATTTCGAGAAAATCACCCATCCACGGGGCGGCGGATCATATCGCCCCGCGAAGCTAGCAGCAAGAGCGCCGGCGAGCCGTCACGCCGCCTGTTAAAATGCCAGCATGCCGTCGCTTTCGATCTACCTCGACCACAACGCCACCGCGCCAATCCTGCCGGAAGTCGCCGACGCCATGCGCGACGCCGCCCTCCGCTACCCCGGCAACCCAGCGAGCCAGCACCAGCCCGGCCGCCAGGCGCGCCGCGCCCTGGAGGCCGCCCGCACACGCATCGGCGAGCTCCTCGGCGCCCAAATGCACGGCATGGACGCCGATCAGGTCCTCCTCACCAGCGGCGGCACCGAATCCAACAATCTTGCCTTGCAGGGCCTCTTAACAGCAGCGCAATCGTTCCGCGAACAGCCCCGAGCAAGCTTGGTCGGGGCTAGCGCCGAAGCTACGCGTTGCCGACTGATTATCTCCCCCATCGAACACCCAAGCGTCGCGCGCACCGCCGAGCACCTCGCCGCCCGTGGAGTTCACGTCGAACAAATCGCCGTCGATGATCAGGGCGTCGTCCGTATCGACGACCTCCGCCGATTACTCGCCGAGCCCGCGCAGCTCGTCAGCGTGATGCTCGCCAACAACGAAACCGGAGCCCTCCAGCCGCTCCGCGAAATCGCCGCCCTCTGCCGCGAGTCGCATGTGCTCCTCCACACCGACGCCACCCAGGCCGTCGGCAAAGTCCCCGTCCACTTCCGCGACCTCAGCGTTCACGCGCTCACCGCCGCCGCCCACAAATTCCACGGCCCCTTGGGCATCGGCGTCCTGCTCCTCCGCCACAAAACCCCGCTTGCATCTTCGCTTCACGGCGGCTTCCAACAAGCCGCCCTCCGCCCTGGCACCGAGTCCGTCGCGATGGCGATCGGCATGCAAACCGCCCTCGAAGCCTGGCAGAGCGAAGCCACCGAACGCTTCAACCGCATGACAGCGCTGCGCGACTACTTCGAGCGCACCGTCCTCGCCGGCGACCCAAACGCCGTCGTCATCGGCACCGCCGCCCCGCGCCTGCCGCATACCTCCAACATCGCCTTCGTCGGCCTCGATCGGCAGGCCCTGGTGATGGCGCTCGACCTCGCGGGAGTCGCTTGCTCGACCGGTTCCGCCTGCGCCAGCGGCTCCAGCGAACCCTCGCCCACGCTCCTGGCGATGGGCCTGCCGCCGGAGCAAATTTCCTCCTCCGTTCGCTTCAGCCTCGGCGCGACAACCACCGCCGAAGAGATCGACGAAGCCGCTCGCCGCATCCTCGCTGTTGGCAACCAGTTGCG
>JAICUM010000270.1 GCA_025935855.1 Pirellulales bacterium
CTCGCGCACCTCGTCGCCCGGAAACGCGGTTCCCTCGGGAAACATGGCAACGCCTTCCCCCGCGTCGAGCGATTTGTCGATCTCCCTCAGCACCGTGGCGCCGCTGCGGCGATTTGATCG
This sequence comes from Pirellulales bacterium, assembly GCA_025935855.1. Classification (GTDB taxonomy): domain Bacteria; phylum Planctomycetota; class Planctomycetia; order Pirellulales; family Lacipirellulaceae; genus Lacipirellula. The sequence goes on from JAICUM010000270.1 coordinate 121, forward strand.
ATCCACAAACAGCGTCCCGATCCTCCGGGCCCCGGCCCCAATCAGCGGCCAATGGGCCAAATCATGCCGGCTGATGACATGCGCCTCGACAATCGTGAACACGATCGGAATATCCGCTCCCGAGCGGTGATTCATGATGAACACCCGCCCAACGCCGCGCTCGTCCCGCCCCGGGTAGAGCCGGCCATTGTTCGCGTACGGCCCGCGCGCCTCAACCCGGATGCCGAACACCCACAGCAAAAAACCCGACCAGCGTGGCACCCACCTGTTGGTGAGTTCAATCCGCGGCCGCTTGCGCCGAAGCAGTCCGTCCGCTTCCATGAGTCCCCAGAACGCAATCGTCGCCAGGACGAAGATCAGCATCCGCGTCCAAAATCGCAGCGACGTTGTCAGACGAGTGAACATCGGCGGCCACCCTACCACATCCGCCAAATAAGCGACAGTCGCGATTTATTCGCGGCCGATGAGTCTTGAAGCGTCCGACTTATTCGACCCACTTGTCGGTAATTCTATCTGGTTTGCCGAACAGCTCGAATACCTCTTGATGGCTCAAGGGCAATTGAAATTCCTTATCGACGCCAACCTTGCCAAAGCGAGGACCGGCCGTCGTGCCGACGGAGTTGGCATAAAGCTAAAGGATCTCGTCGTTATGAACCGTAAAAAACAAGCGCGGGCCTAGTTCAAGCCTCACGCTACCTTTCGGCCAACCAGTTGCATAACCCGATGAGTCCAAATCATTCGAAGATAAACTTCGTCGCTTCAGTTCGGCAACGGTTAGTTGCCCGAGGCACACCGGGCCGCCTTGCAGGCCGATTGTCAGCTCGGCGTAACGATCGCGTGTTTTTTTCGAAGCTCTTTTCTGGCGTTCCAATCAATACGTTGTCGTATGCAGGACCGCCGCCCCGAAGTTGCGCCGTCAATTTGAGATTATCTTTACTGGCAAACCGCGTGTTTGGCTTGCAACCAAGCGCGATTGCGACGGCCACAAGACTTAACGTCGTAGTCAATCGCATCGAGTTACTCCGGCAGCGGGAAAAAGTCTTTACGTCGGCTCGTACCCAAGATTCGGCGCCAGCCAGCGCTCTACCTCCGCCAGGCTCATTCCCTTCCGCCGAGCATAGTCCTCGACCTGCTCCCGGCTGACGCGATCCACGGCAAAATACCGCGCCTGCGGATGGCTGAAGTACAGCCCGCACACGCTCGCCGCCGGATGCATGGCCAGCGAATCCGTGAGCGTGATGCCCGTCCGTGCCGCATCCAGCATGTCGAAAATCGTCCGCTTCTCCGTGTGGTCCGGCTGAGCCGGATATCCCGGCGCCGGGCGGATGCCGCGGTACTTTTCCGCGATAAGCTCTTCATTCGTCAATTGCTCATCGCCGCCAAAGCCCCACTCGCGGCGGGCCTGCCGATGCAGCCACTCGGCAAACGCCTCCGCCAGCCGGTCGGCCAGCGCCTTCGTCATGATCGAGTTGTAGTCGTCATGGTCTGCGTTGAAGCGGCGAACCAGTTCGTCGGTCCCTAGTCCCGCGGTCACGGCAAACGCGCCAATATAATCCTCCACCGACTTGCCTTGCGCGTCTTTGGCTCCCCGCGGTGCGACAAAGTCCGCCACCGAGTAAAACGTCTCCTGCCCCTTGCGCCGCCACTGCTGCCGCAGGCCATGCAGCCGAGCCAGTTCCTCCGTGCGGCTCGCATCGGCGTAGACGACGATGTCCTCGCCCTCGTTCACCGCCGGCCAGAAGCCATACACGCCGCGCGCCTCCAGCAGTTTTTCCTTGATCATGCGGTCCAGCAGCGCGTTCGCGTCGTCGTACAGCCGCTTGGCTTCCTCGCCGAGATTCGGATCCTCAAAAATCCGCGGGAACTTGCCTTTCATCTCCCAGGTGAGGAAGAAGGGCGACCAATCGATGAGCTTGCGGAGTTCTTCGAGTTGAACAGCCTGTGCCGGCACTGCCCCCTCCCCAGCCCTCCCCACGAGGGGGAGGGAGCCGGAAGATACGAGGCGCACGCCCGTGAACGCCGGCCGCGGCGTCTCCACCTTCGACCAATCCGTCGTAAACCGCTTCGTCTTCGCCTCCTCAAACGGCGCTAACTCCACCGCCTGCCGCTGAGCATACGACGCCACCAACTGCTTCTGCAGCTCCCGATTCTCCTCGAAAAACGCCGCCCGTGCCTGCGGGTTGATCAGCTTCTCCACCACCCCCACGCTGCGCGACGCATCCAGCACGTGTACAACGCCGGCGTCATAGTTCGGCGCAATCTTCACCGCCGTGTGCTTCGCGCTCGTCGTGGCCCCGCCAATCAGCAGCGGCAGCTCGAACCCAGTGCGCTTCATCTCCCTGGCCACGTGCACCATCTCGTCCAAGCTCGGCGTGATCAGTCCCGACAGACCGATCACGTCGACCTGCTCAGCCCGGGCGGTCTCCAGAATCTTCTCGCACGACACCATCACGCCCAGGTCGATCGCCTGGAAGTTGTTGCACCCCAGCACCACGCCGACGATGTTCTTGCCAATGTCGTGTACGTCGCCCTTCACCGTCGCCAGCAGCACCTTCGCCCGCGGCTTGCCCGCCGAACCGGCCGCCTCCTTCTCGGCCTCCATGAACGGCGTCAGGTACGCCACCGCCTTCTTCATCACGCGCGCCGATTTCACTACCTGCGGCAGGAACATTTTCCCTTCGCCGAACAAGTCGCCGACGATACTCATCCCCGCCATCAACGGCCCCTCGATGATTGCCAGGCACGACGGATATTTCTGCCGAGCCTCCTCAGCGTCCTCGTCGATGTGCTTCACGATTCCCTTCAAGAGCGCGTGCTTCAGCCGCTCCTCAACCGGCTCACGGCGCCACGCCGCATCCTCCGCTTCCGTCACGGCGCCCTGCCCTTTCACCGTCTCGGCGTACTCGACCAGCCGCTCCGTCGCATCGGCCCGGCGGTTCAAGAGCACATCCTCGACCAACTCCTTCAGCTTCGGCTCGATGTCCTCATACACCGCCAGCTGCCCGGCGTTCACGATGCCCATGTCCAGGCCGGCTCGGATCGCGTGATACAAAAACGCCGAGTGAATCGCCTCGCGCACCACGTCGTTCCCGCGGAACGAGAACGACACGTTCGACACGCCGCCCGACACGTGCGAACCCGGGCAAGCCTCCTTGATCCGCCGCGTCGCGTTGATGAAATCGACCGCGTAGTTGTTGTGCTCCTCGATGCCCGTCGCCACGGTCAGGATATTCGGGTCGAAGATAAGATCCTCCGCCGGAAACCCGACCTCGCGCGTCAGCAGCTCATACGCCCGCCGCGCGATCCGCACCTTGTCCTCTTCCGTCGCCGCCTGCCCCACTTCGTCGAACGCCATCACGACGACCGCCGCCCCGTACTGCCGGCAGAGCCGCGCCCGCCGCAAGAATTCGGCCTCGCCATCCTTCAGGCTGATCGAATTGACGATCGGCTTCCCCTGCACTGCCTGCAATCCCGCCTCCAGCACCGACCACTTGCTGCTGTCGATCATCACCGGTACTGCCGCGATGTCGGTCTCGCCGGCGATCAGCCGCAGGAACTTCGTCATCACGGCCTCGCTGTCCAGCAGGCCCTCGTCCATGTTCACGTCGATGACGTTGGCGCCCCCTTCAACCTGCTGCCGCGCGACCTCGATCGCCTCCTCGTACTTCTCGTCCTTGATCAACCGCGCGAACTTCTTCGACCCGGTGACATTCGTCCGCTCGCCGATCATCAGGAAGTTGCTGTCCGGCCGGAGCGTCATCGGCTGCGTGCCGCTCAAACGCAGCCAGTGCGGAACCATCGGCGGCTTGTGCGGCTTCGCGCGCCGCACCGCACGAGCCATCGCCGCGATGTGATCCGGCGTCGTCCCGCAGCAGCCGCCCAAAATATTCACCCACCCGTTCTCGGCGAACTCTCCGACCATCCGTGCCATCGCGTCCGGCCCCAGATCGAACTGCCCCATCTCGTTCGGCAAGCCCGCGTTCGGATGGCAGCTAATCGGCACGGGCGCCACCGCGGAGAGAGCCTCGATGTGCGGCCGCATCACGTCCGGCCCTAGGGCGCAATTCATGCCCACCGACAGGAGCGGGAAGTGCGAGATCGAATTCCAAAACGCCTCGATCGACTGCCCCGAAACAAACGTGGCCCCGCCCTTGTCGAACGTCCCCGACACCATCACCGGCACGCGCACGCCCGCCTCGTCGAAGTACCGCTGAATCGCAAACAGGCACGCCTTCAAGTTCAGCGTGTCGATCACCGTCTCTGGCAGCAGAATATCGACCCCCGCCTCGACCAGCGCCTTCACCTGCGCGTAGTACGACTCGGCCATCGCGGCGAACGTCGTCGCCCGAAACGCCGGGTCGTCCACCTTCGTGCTGATCGCGGTCTGCTTCGTCGTCGGCCCAATCGACCCCGCAATGAACCGCGGCCGGTCCGGCGTCCGCTCGGCAAACTCCTCGACCGCCGCCCGCGCACACGCCACCGCCGCCGCGTTCAGCTCCGCCGTCAGCCCCGCCGAGAGCTCGAACTCCTCCATCCCCACCGGGCTGGCGCCGAACGTGTTCGTCTCGATGATGTCGGCCCCCGCCTCCAAGTACCGGCGGTGAATGGCCGTGATGTCCCGCGGCCGCGTCAGGCACAACAGGTCGGCAAAGTTCTTCAGATCCTTGTGATGCCCGGAAAAGCGCTCGCCGCGCACCGCCGCCTCGTCCAGCCCCAGGGCCTGAATCTGGGTCCCCATCGCTCCATCCAAGAGCAGGATTCGCTCCTCCATCAGCGAGCGAAGCTGGTCGGTTTTGTCCTTTACGGCAGTGGTGGGCATAGGGCGGCGTCAACCTCGCGGGGGGAAACACTTTATGATACCCGCTCCGTGAAGAGCCGATAACCGCCCCAGTAGGTCCCTTCTGCCGGAAGGGACCTCGACGAAACGCTGACGAATCGCGCAGCCAAGGTCCCGCTCGGCAAGCGGGACCTGCTTGTTTCGGCGCGCACAAAAAAGCCCGCCTCGCGCGAAGCGAAGCGGGCAACCCTCTCCCGAATTCAATCGCAGCCGCTACCGCGTCACATTCCCCCACGTGGCTGGCACGCCATCCTGATTCACGTTGCGAGGGGCCTGGGCTGGCAAATTGCCCCCAAAGTCCCACCGCCCGCGCTGGATAAAGCTATCCCCATCGGCATTGCCATACCCGCTGGAGTAACCGCCGTTATACCTAGCCGCCGGAGCATTGCCTTGCGGCGCCTGCTGGCCCTGCGGCGCATAGCTGAACCGCTGCACGCGCTGTTGCATCGCCGGACCGCCCTGCGCGATCTGTGCATTGCCCGACGACGTCGCGTTCAGCCGCTGGAAATTATTCGCCGAGTACGTGTTCCACTGGCCATTGCGGTGATACATCCACTGGTTCTGCGGCGTGTAGTACCACCACTCGCCGTTGTGCCGGGTGAACCGCCAAGGCGCATTGCGGTTATTGTTCACCGCGTTGCCCGTTACCGCATTGCCGACCGCCTGGCCCGTGCCGCGAACCGCGTTGGCCGTGCCGCGAGCCGCTCCCCGAGCAACGTTCGCCGTCCCCTGGGCAATGTCCGCCGTCCCTCGAGCCGCGCCGCGAGCCACCGCCGCCGTTCCTTCCGCGGCGCCACGCGCCGCCCCCGCGGTCCCGCGGGCCGCGCCGCGCGCAACTGCCGCGGTGCCTTCAGCCGCCCCACGGACTCCAGCCGCAGCCGCCCGGCCTGTCGCCCGCAACCCTTCTCGCACCGGTCCCTGGGCCTGTGCAGCCGACGACCACGCGGCAAGCGCCAAGCACGCCGCTGTTAATGTGAGAGCTTTCATGTCCCGCCTCCTTTTGTCTGATGGCCAAAACCATGAACAAATCGTCAGGCGAGCCGCCTACTGCCCGCCCGACGAACCAATGCCAGCGATGGGACATTTACGAGGGGCAACCCGCGTGCCACGCCGCCCGATTTCGCCCACAAAAATGACGGGAGGGCGAGGCTCCTGCCGAGCTGGCCCCATGGTACACGCTTCACAACTCGTCAGATGCCTCGCCCCCAAACGCCTCGATCCCAACACCATTTTTCTATCACGTCCAAATAGCCGGCGGCACACTTGCCGCCGGGACGGCGCTACTCAAGACCCCCCTTCCCGGCGCCCGCGGGCCGCCGGCTATTTTGCTCGATTGAATCGTTGAACAGCTCGAACCGCCCAGTAGCTTGCCAGCAGGCCACTCGCTCCGCTAGAAAACACTGGACAGCAAAAGAGAAGCGTCAAAACACCGGCGGCTGCTCACCCACTCCTTCCACATGGAGACCCATCCCATCATGAAATTCCCGCTCGGCCTCGCCCTCGCCGCCCTCCTTCTTGCCGGTTGCAGCAGCGGCCCCTCGCGCGTCAAGCCGCCCAGCATCAGCCCCAGCGGCGCCGCCTCGAAGGCCATGACGGAATTCGACAAGGACGGCGACGGCTTCATCGCCGGCAGCGAGCTCGACGCCGCGCCAGCCATCAAAGCCGCCATGAGCACCATCGACACGGACAAGGACGGCAAAGTCACCGCCGACGA
>JAICUM010000165.1 GCA_025935855.1 Pirellulales bacterium
AATCACCCGGCTGGCGACCGGCGGACTCGAAAAGGCGTGGAGCAATCTCTGTGACCTGCGGTTGAAGGTCACCCAGGTCGAAAGCAACCCCCAGCTCATTCAGATCGTGCCACCCAACGAAGTCATCGTGCTCATCAGCTTCGAGCTGACGGTGGGGGAGATGCGGGGGATGATGAACCTGTGCATTCCCTACAACTCGATCGAGCGGGTGAGCAACAAGCTCACGTCGAACAACTGGGTCAGCTACACCCGCAAGCCGCCGAGCCTGGAATCGATGCAGCGGATCGGGAACCGCATCGCCAAGGCGCCGGTCGAGGTGGTGGTCGAGCTGGCCTCGACGCGAATCACCACGTCCGACATGCTGGAACTGCGTGTCGGGGACATCATTGCCAGCGAGAAGGACATTCACGAAGCACTACTGGTGTACGTGGAAGGGAAGCCGAAATTCCTGGCGGCGCCCGGTAAGTACAAGGGGCGTAAGGCCATTCAGGTCAAGGCGGAGTTTCAGCACAGGGATATCGGCGTCACCATGCCGGCGTCGGTGGCGAAGCCGGCGTAACGTAGGTCCCGCTTGCCGAGCGGGACCTTGTGCGCCGATGGCCCCCTGAGTGCCGTCTAGGCGGTTCAGAAGAGGTCACTTCCGGCAGAAGGGACCTACGGGGCTTTCCCGGCGGCAGGTGTGCCGCCGGTAGCTGTGAGGGGAAATATTTGACAAGCGCCGCGATTGTGTGAGAATTTACGAGCAGCGACTGAAGCATCCCTTGTCTTTTGTAACCCGCAGGTCGCCACGCAATTAGCCCGTTCGGGCCACCGCTTGTTGAGTAGCAGCTTCGCCGGCGTTTGGCCGTCGGGCTGCGTGCATCGCCTGGAACTCGGACCAGAGCAGACGGCATGTGAACCGCACAGGGACGGCGGCAGGTCGATCGACCTGCGCGCGGTGCGGAAGTTCAGCCGTCGATATCTGTCCGAGGAGTCGCCATGGGCATCCCAGTGACGTGCCGCAACGGGCACCACTTCAGCGTGAAGGACAAGTACGCGGGCAAAAAAGGGCTTTGTCCTTACTGCGAGGGCCAGGTGGAAGTCCGCGTGCCGGACCTCTCCACGTCGCCAGATGTGAAGAAGGCCTACTCGCAAGCCTACCGCGAAGAGCGGAAGGCGACGATGCCTTCGACCGCGGACTCGTCAGTGTTCGACAACATGCCCGATGAGAAGAACCCAAGCTCCAGCGGCAGCTTGCTCGGCTCGTCCGTCGTGCGGCACAACATCCGCTGTAAGTGCGGGACGTCGGTGCCGATGTGGTTCGCTAAGTGTCCTAAGTGCGGGACGTTTATTGAGCACTTCTGACGCGTCGTTCGGAATGGGCGACGTGCTCTGGCGCAGCCCCGACCTAGCTAGGTCGGGGCTATTGCGGGCCGAAATCGGCCGGGATTTACTGCTGGCGCCGTGTTGTAAGCTTTGGTGTGGCGTTCAGTTGCGTTCGTTTAGCCGCCGTGGAGCAAGTTTTCCAGAAAATTTAGTTCCCTTGGCGAACCTGGCCGCCGAAACTACAGTCATAAGAGCGTCCCAGCTCGTCGGCCCACGGTCCGGCGGCCGCCCGATGGCGGCATAAGCGGGGACAGCTTTCCCCATTTTCTCTCGAGCCGCGCACCAGCGCAGCGAGGGCACGATGCGTTCCATCAACAGCCGCAACCGCAATTTTGGCATTTCTAACGCTCGCAAGAGCGAGAAATCCATTGCCGGCAGCCGCATGGATCGTCCCTCAATGTTCGCGCTGGATTGCGCCTTCATGGCCGCGTCGCGCCTGTGGCATTCCCTCTGGGGATCCGGCCACACGCCGACGGTAACGCGCGTTACGACGCGCGTTACCGGCGGGATGCTGTATGCCCTGCGGCTACAGCGTCCCGGGCAACACGCCGCGTGTTGCCTCGCCGCCAGGTAATTAGGGCAGCGATTCGACAAAACGAATCTCTCCCAAGAGCCTGGCGAGGCGCCGTCGGCAGCCTAGCGTTCCAATTCCGCGCTGGCCGCCGTTTCCCGCGTTCTGCTGCCATCGGTCTTGCGTCTTGGCTCCCACGTGCGAGCGGCGCAGGGCAAAACGCTCGAGAGAATCATGGAACTGGAAACCCTTGCCTTCGACCTTGAACTCGCCAGCACCGCGGAGCTCGTGCTTGCCGCGCAGGCTGGCGACAACGACGCCTTCGGCGCCCTCGTGAACCGGTTCGAGCGGATGGTCCAGGCCGTCTGCTGGCAGCGGCTGCGCAATCATGCCGAGGCCCAGGAAGCGGCCCAGGAGGTCTTCATCAAGGCCTTCGAGAAGCTGGAGCAGCTCGACGAGCCGGCGGCCTTTCCGGGCTGGTTGCGGTCGATTGCCGTGCGGCAGGCGATCAACCGCGGCACGCGGCGGCAGCCGGCGCTGGCGATGGAACCGCACACGCTCGAGGGCTTCGACGGCGAGAGCGAAGCGCCGCTCAGCTCGCTGCTCAAGCGGGAGCGAGTCGCCCAGCTGCACGAAGGCCTCGACCGGCTTGCGACGCTCGACCGCAGCACGCTCGTGGCGTTCTACCTGAACGGCCAGTCGCTCCTCGAGATGAGCGATAAGTTCGCGGCGCCGGTCGGCACGATCAAGCGGCGCCTGCACGTCGCGCGGAAGCGGCTGGCGAAGGAGCTGGAATGCTTGCAAGCAGTTTGATTGAACGCGTGAACCCCTGATGGCGGCCGTGCAAGGCCGCCCCACTTGCCCGGGCCGCGAGCGTTCGTTCGGAGTAACGGCGCTCCCGGCCTCTCTGCTTACATAGCCCGGCCATCCTGGCCGGGCGCGCGGCAAAATCCGGCCAGAATGGCCGGGCTATCTAACCTTCCAAATCGCAATGGCCAGCGCGAGCCAGCCGGCGATGAAGGCCAGGCCGCCGAGCGGGGTGACCATCCCGAGCTTTCGCCAATCGTCGGGGCCGAACGTCATGGCGTAGAGCGAGCCGCTAAACAGCAGAATGCCGGCCAGGAAAAGCCAAGCGGCGGCGCGATGCCACCCGGTGGTCGCGGTCGCCGTGAGGGCTGCTAGCACGATCAAGCCAAGGGCATGGTAGAGCTGGTAGCGCACGGCGGTGTCGAACCAGGCGACGCGCTTCGCCAACGATTCCTCGCGGCCGAGGTTTCGCAGGGCGTCTTCCAGGCCGTGCGCTCCAAAGGCGCCCAGGGCAACGCCGGCGGCCGCAAGCAAGGCGCCGGCAATTCCGATCCACTTAGCCATTGCGATTGGGCAATTCAAAAATGTTAGGCGGCGCCATTTCGGCGCCGTGGACGCGGCATCGGGACGATGCCGGCTAACAACTCAGGATACCTGCGGGAACCGCTGAGCGGCAGCCGCACTCGGGGGCAAAAAAAGAACCGCCGAGCCGAACCAAGGGTCATACCCAGGGCCCGGCAGGGCGGTCGAAAATGCGTTTGCGATTGGTTTACTGATTCGCCGTCCCGAGGCGATCTTCTTCTTCCTCTTGGATGATGATGTGTGGGGTGACCATCATCATCAGGCTGTCCGTCTCGCGGCCGATGCCGACGTTTCGGAACAGTCGGTCGATGTACGGCACCTTGCTCAAGAGCGGCACGCCGAATTCGTTGCGGCCTTCGCTGAGCCGTTTGATGCCGCCCATGAGAACGGTACCGCCATCGGGTACGCTGACGGTCGTGCTGACTGAGATTACATTGAACGTTGGTAGCTGGACTGTCGTGCCGCTGCGTGTCGTCGTTTTGCTGTCCTTGGCGTTTTTGTCCTTGCCGCTGGCGTTGTCCGAATCAGTCGAATCGGTCGACGTCGAGGTGGTTTCTGTTCCCTCGAAGGTGAATGTTTGCACGTTCCCGACCGAGCTGAAGAATGGCAGGAGCGTCATGCGCACATAGCGGCGATCGTCCGAGACGACGGCTTGGACCGACATCATCGTGCCTTCAGAAAGCACCACAATAACCGGCTGCTGAGCGGCGGCGAATTCGCCGACGACCGGAATCACGCTGATTACGAACGGACGGAATGAGGAGTCGATGACCGACGCGAACTGCCCGTTGAACAGCGTCACCTTGGGCGCCTGCAGTACGCTGGTGCGGCTGTCGCCCTGTGATGCTTCAATGACAAAGTACGCCTCGATGTCGCTCAAAATGGCGAAACCGAAATTTCCAACCGGTTGTGGCGTACCAAATGACGGCGTCGAAAGTCCAAAACTGTTCTGACGGAAAGGCAAATCCAAGTCCGCCGAAAACGCGGGATTGGCGCCGGTCGAAGTCGTTGGCTGTAGACCCACCGTGGCGCTTGCCGCCAGGTGCGGCGCCGTCTTGGTGCCATCCGTTGAAAACGGAGTTGCGTCTTCACCCACCACGGACGCGGCGGGCAGGCCCGTCTTGCTTTGGATGTCAAAATCAAAGTCCACGCCGATCCGCTCAAAGAAATTGTCACGCATCCGGATGAAGCGGACTTCGATCGTCACCTGCAGATCTTGCAGGCGTCGGAGCTGCTCCAGCAGGTCGGCGATCTGCTCGTGAACGCGTTGCGTCTGGCTGACGACGAGGCTCAGGTTGGTCGGGAACGACTGAATCTCGCCTTCGCCGGTGCCGTTTTCTTGCCAGCTATCGTGCTCGATAGTCGAGGTAATCAGCTCGATGAGCGAATCGAAATCGGCCATCGCGGCCCCGCCCATGCTGCCGGGACCGGCGCCCAGGGGCATGGACGTGCCGTTGGGCGTCGAGGGGACAGCGCCGAGCGGCTGCGCGTTCACGGTATTCGGCGTCATGGCGCCTGAATGTCCCGGCCGATTGCCGGCGACGACTGCGATCGGCCCGCCGAGCCCGGCGGCGCCACCGCCGTTCATCGCGTGGTAGGCGTCGTTGATCAGCCCTTGCAAGCCGGTGTTGTTCGTGGGAACGAAGTTCGGAATCGGAATGACCAGGTCGCCCACCGGATAGGTTTTGAGGAACACCTCGCCGTCGCGGATTTGCTCGCTGGTGATCTTGAGCACCTCGTCCCGAACGGAATAGGTTAGGTGGAGCGGTTCCAGAATGAGCGTCAAGGCGCTTTTGAGCGACACTTCCTGCGGCAGGTTGAGCGTGACCGGCGTGTCGCTGCGCACGCCTTCCTGGCTCAGGCCGCGCGGATCGAGGTGGATGTTGATGCCGGCGACTTGCGAAAGCTGCTCGACGACTTTCGTGAGCGGCGTTTCCGAGTAGTTCGGCTGCACCATCGTCCGCAGTTTTTGCTCGATTTCGAGCTCTTTGATCTTGCGGTTGGCGCCCAGTTCGGACTGCGACTTGCGGTCCTTGAACTCCGACCAGTTCTTGGGGAACGTCATCGGCGTATTGGCGCCGGCAAGTGCTTTTGCGGCTGTGTCGCGGGCGTCCAACATGATGCCGGCGACGCCTTCCTCGGTTTCGTCCTTGATATCCTGGCTCAGGCGTTCGCGGCGAAGGACCTTTGCCGTGCGGTTGATCTGCTGCGGCACGGGATCGTCAGGGTTCATCTCGTACAAGCGCGCCGCCACCACTTCAGCCTCGGCGTAGCGGTGCTCGTCCACGAGCTTGTTGAACTGCTCGACCATCTGGGCCGTTCGGCGCTGGACGTCGAGCTTCGTGGATTTTTCGCGATTGATCTCGTCTTCCGTTTCCTTGTTGGCGGTGTTCAGGTCGATTTCCGACTTGTGATCCTCGAGGTATTTCTGCGTCTGGCCGATGCTGAGCTCCAGCCGGCTGAGCAGTTGCTGCTTCACCGCGTCGGAGGCTTCGGAATCGTTGATGAGGGCCCGCGCGTCGGTCAGCATTTTGAGCGACCGCTTGGGATCGCTTTCACGGACCTTGGTCGCTTCGGATTGCCGCTTGATGATCTCGGCGGAGAGCTGGCGGGCGATGAGTGATTCGCCGGCAGCGGTGGAGTCGAGCAGCTCGCCGCTGGGGGAGGGCAGCTTTTCTTTGTGGACGGGCGCCGCCTGCAGCATTTGCAGATGGCCCTGCACCCGCTGCTGGTTCAAGACGTCAAGCTGGTCGCGTTTTTCGTAGGCGGATTTGAAGGATTGGAGGGCGCCTTCGCGGTCGCCCGACTTGAGGGCCTGCTCACCCGCCTCAAGCATTTTGAAGGCCTCGCTGGAGTTTTCCGGCGCTGCATTGGAAAGGCCGGGAGTGGCCAGCGGGGCGTCGCCGGTAGACGGCAAGGCCAGCGGCGATGCGCCGGTATCTTGCGCGAATTCCATGGCCTGATTGGTGTTGCTGGCTGCGACGGCGTTCACCACGTCGCCGGCGTTTGGCGTACTCGTCGTCGGCAAGGTGGCAGCGGCGGGCTGGACGGCGCCGCCGGCGCGAGCTTTCAGTAGATCGAGAGCGAGTTTGCCCGGCCGGTCTTCATTCGGTCCGAACTGCGACTCCGGCACATTTAGCGCGCTGGCTTTGCTGGCGAGGGATTGGGCTTCCGCCAGATTTCCGGCGGCAAGCGCGGCCCGCGCTTGGGCGAGAAGCTGAAGGGTTTGCGACTTTGCGTCTTGCGGGTTCGCGGGTGTCTGGGCCGCGATTCCATTCGCTGCAATCGCGGCAGGATTTCCTGCCGGGTGCTTTCGCAGCTCGGTGATCTTGTCCAACACCTCTTGCGGCGAGGGACCGCTGCCGGCGAACTTGGGATTGAGCTGGCCCGCCTCGGTCGCGGCGCGAGCGGCCGTGTCGAGGTCGCTCCAGGCGATGAGCGCTTCGGCCTGCTTCACGAGGAACTTCGAGTAAGCCGTTCGCCAGGCGCTGCCGCCGTGGGCGTTCCGCAGCACGGAAAGTTCCTGATATTCCCGAATGGAATCCGCGACGTCTTCCGGCGAATCGGCGCCGCCTTCATAGTTCACCTTTAACTGCTGGGCCTTGCCCAGGAATTGCTGAGCCCGGGGCAGATCGCCGACGGAGAGCGCCCGGCGAGCATCGAGCAACGCTTGATCGCTCTGGGCACGAGCCATCGCCGGGGCGCCGCTGACGCCTGCGCCGGCGGCGCGATCGCCCGCCGCGCGGAAGGGATTGGCGTTCTTTGCTGGAGCCGCCGACGCGGTCTTGTTCTGCGCCAAAAATGGATCGGTCGGTCCGGCGTTTTTCGTTCCCTCAGCCGCCGCCTGGCACACAAGATTGAGGGCCAGCGCCACGACGCCGAGACTCTTCCAAGTCGGTCTCAATTCCATGCTCCTTACCTGGGGCGAATCCTGTGAAACGCCCGCACTGACCTTTGCGACGCCGGCTGGTTGGCTTTTCGTCGTGCCCATGTTCACTTCACTGCCCTGTCGGATAAGGCCAGGAATACGGCGGACCCTTGCCGCCGGCGCGCACGTGCGCAGCACGGATTCCTAGCGATGGCGTCGGTATGTAAAGAAAAGCGGGCGGTTAAATATCCGCAGGCAGAAATGCGGTCAAGGGCAGATTAGGTGTGTCGGCAAAAAGCAGAGCGCTGCGACGAGCCAGAATGGTTCGGCCATATATAGCCCGGCCATTCTGGCCGGGCTAAAATGCCGCCCATGGCAACGAGCGGCGCGAATTATCGACTCTTCTGGCAGCAGTTTCGCCAGGCGTTTCACAGCACCGGCGCCGTCATGCCGAGCGGCCCGCGACTGTGCCGCGCGCTAGCCCGGCACGTTGCCGGTAATGGCAAGCCGCGACGGATTCTGGAGGTTGGTCCCGGCACGGGCGTGGTCACCACTGAAATCATTGCGCACTTGGGGCCGCAGGATTCGCTCGACATCGTCGAGCTGAACGAGCACTTTGTGGCTGCCTTGCGGGAGCGGCTGCAAGCGGACGATTCGTGGCGCCGCGTCGCGGACCGCGTGCGGCTGCATCACGTGGCGGTCGAGCAGTTTATGACCGACGAGCCGTTTGATTGCATCATTTCGGGGCTGCCGCTGAATAATTTTCCGGTCGAGGTCGTCCGCGGCATTCTTTTGCATTTAGAAGGGATTGCCGGCGATGGCGCCACGCTGAGTTTTTTCGAGTATGTCGGCGTGCGAAAAGCCAAATCGATGCTCTGCAGCCGCGAGGAGCGGCAGCGGCTGACGGGCATCGGCGAAGCGATGGACGAGGCACTCGATAAGTGGGAGATTGGCCGGGATTGCGTGATGGCCAATGTTCCGCCGGCGTGGGTGCATCATTTGAGAATCGGGAAGTCGCCAGGGGACAGTCGCCAGGGGACAGTAATCGGTGGCTGCGTGCAGGATCATGTCGCTTATTCTGACGATTGAATCGACGTGCGATGAAACCGCGGCTGCGGTGATCCGCGATAACCTCGAAGTGCTATCGTCGGTCGTTGCGTCGCAGGAAAAACTGCACGAGCGGTTTGGCGGCGTTGTGCCGGAAATCGCTTCCCGGGCGCATGTCGAGCGGATTCTGCCGGTGATCGATCAGGCGATTGCCAAGGCCGGCGTAACGCTGGCTGATTTGAGTGCCGTGGCCGTGGCGCACCGGCCAGGTTTGGCGGGCTCGCTGCTCGTGGGCTTGATGGCCGCGAAGTCGTTAAGCCTCGCCCTCGATATTCCGCTGATCGCCGTGGATCATCTGCAAGCACACATCTACGCCTGCCGGTTGGCGGCGGGCCGCGATGTGTTTCCGTGCGTCGGGCTGATTGTCAGCGGCGGCCATTCGAACATTTACCGCTGCGAGACGCCGCTCGACTTCACGCCGCTGGGGGGCACGATCGACGACGCCGCCGGCGAGGCGTTCGACAAAGTCGCGAGCATGCTCGGACTTGGCTTTCCAGGTGGCCCGGCGCTGCAGCGGACCGCGGAGAAGGGCGATCCGAAACGATTTCGCTTGCCGCGGCCGCTGCTCGACGATGACTCGCGGCTCGATTTCAGCTTTAGCGGGTTGAAGACCGCGGTGCGGTACCAGCTTTTCGGCGCCGGCCGGCCGGACATGAATGCTTCGGCGCTGGATCCGCAGCTCATTGCCGACATGGCGGCGAGCGTGCAGGCGGCGATCATCGATTGCCTGGCGGGCAAATCGCTGCTGGCATTGAAGCGGACGAGCTATCAGCGGCTGTGCGTCGGCGGCGGCGTCGCAGCGAATCGGCCCTTCCGCGAACGACTGGAGTCGCTTGCCGCCGAGCATAAGTTCGAGCTGCACATTCCGCCGCTGTCGCTTTGCACGGACAACGCGGTGATGGGCGCGATCGCGATCGAGAAGCTCAAAGCGGGGAAATTCGCTGGGCTCGATCTCGACATCTCAGCCGGCCTCGAACGCATCGCCGCCATAGCCCCGATCTAGCTAGGTCGGGGCTGTCGCAAGCTTAGCT
>JAICUM010000790.1 GCA_025935855.1 Pirellulales bacterium
AACCACCGCCAGTAATATTCTTCCAGAAACGAGTGACAAAGGCTGTAAAAAACTCCCAATACGGCGTACTTCCACACGCGATCGATGCCCGCCTTGACGATCTTGGCCGTGATTTCACTCGTCGCCCCCTTCAGCAGCGCCGAATCTCTCAACCAAATGACATAGAGCGCCGCCATTGCGGCTGCGATCAGCGCGCCGAAGGCCAAGCCACCAAGAATCCCTTGGCCATGCGTTGGCTTGAACGTAATGCGCTCCCGCTGCACGAAAAGCACCCAGGCGACGGGCAGACCGAATTGCACGATCTTCACCGCCAAGTAGATGGCCTGCTGTATGCCGGCGCTTGCGGACGCGGCGCGATAGAAGTAAATCCAGGTAATGACCGATGGCAGCGCCAGCGCCACCAGGATCACGGCGACGTCGCGGACGGATGGTTTTGACTGGGCCAAGGTCTGATTCAACTTTGGATATCGCGAAGGGTGGCTTTTTCAGGTACTGAGTACGCAATACACCTTACTCACGCACGGCTCGGTGAATAGCGCGCGTACATCGACATGGCGCCCTATAATACCGCGTTCTCCCCTGCCCTTCCCATGCCGACTTGAATTGATGCGATACGAGCGCGTTTGTTTAGAAGCCTTCGGCTACACGCTGCCCGACGAGGTCGTCACCAGCGACGAGCTGGAACAGTGGCTCGCGCCCGCCTACCAGCGGCTGCGGCTGCCAGCCGGCCGACTCGAACTCATGACCGGCATCCGCCAGCGGCGGTTCTTCCCACGCGGCACGCGCCCCAGCCAGATGAGCATTGAAAGCGGCCGGAGAGCCCTTGCCGCCGCGGGCATCGACCCGCGCGAAATTGGCGCCCTGGTCCACGGCTCCGTGTGCCGAGATTTCTTGGAGCCGGCAACTGCTTGCAGCGTCCATCACGCTTTAGGACTTCCGGAAAGCTGCCTGATTTACGACGCCTCCAATGCATGCCTCGGCATTCTCACCGGGATGCTGCAGGTGGCAAACATGATCGAGCTCGGCCAAATTCGCGCCGGGCTAATCGTGGGAACGGAAGACGGACGAGCGCTGGTTGAAACCACAATCAGTCGGCTAAACACCGACGAGCGCATCGATCGCCGCGGCGTCAAGCCGCTGGTCGCTTCGCTGACCATCGGCTCGGGAAGCGTCGCCGTTGTGCTTTGCGATCAATCGCTAAGCCGCAAGCGGCATCGGATCTTAGGCGCCGTCGCGCTGGCCAACACGGCGGAGCACGGGCTGTGCCAGAGCGAGGGCCTGGACGAATTCATGCGAACCGACAGCGAACAACTCATGCTCGCAGGCGTCGAAACAGGCCGGCGCACATTCGACTTGTTCCTGAAAGAGCTCGGCTGGGATCGCGACGACATTGACAAGACGATTTGCCACCAGGTTGGCGCGGCCCATCGCAAGCTGCTCTTCGAACAGCTCGGCCTGAACGAATCGATCGACTTTTCCACGTTTGAAACGCTCGGCAATACTGGCGCCGCCGCACTGCCGCTGACGACGGCGCTGGCCGAAGAAGCCGGCCGCTTCACTACGGGCGATCGCATCGCGATGCTCGGCATCGGCTCCGGTATCAACTGCCAAATGATCGGCGTCCAGTGGGGCGCCACGCCCTAAGGTTAGCCGACGAGCGTAAATTCTTCGTGGCTGCTGCCACGCCCTTAATAAAGCCTCAGGGCGTGCCACTCTCT
>JAICUM010000221.1 GCA_025935855.1 Pirellulales bacterium
GCTAAGCCGGGCCATCGAGCGCGCGCGCCAAGTTGTTGAAGAAGCTCCCGCCGGTGATGCATTTACCGTCTTCGCCTGGGCCGAGCGCGCCGAGAACGTGCTTGGCCGGGCGACGTTCGACAAGCCGCGCGCACTGGCGGCCATCGACACAATCGCGGCCGTCGATACGGTGGCCGACCTCGGGGCAGCGTTGCGCGCCGCGGCGGTCTCCATCGAAGCAACCAAGAAAGATTTTCCCGAGCTCGGCCGCACGCAAATCATCTTCCTCACCGACGCGGCCGCCGACACCTGGGCCGCGGCGCTGCCCAAGCCAGCCGGCCAAGCGCCGACTGTTGTGAGCGACGATGTCGCCGGCCTTTGGGCCAGCCTGCAACAGCAGGCGGAAGTCATCGTCGAAAGCGTGGACGATGGAATTCGCGACAACCTCGCGATCGCTGATGTAAGCACTAAACCAACATCCCCGCTCATTGGCCAGCCAGTAGTCGTCAATGTCCAGCTCGCCGCATTCGGCCAGCGCGTCTGGCAGGACGTTCCAGTCGAAGTGCTGTCCGACGGCGATCATGTGGCCGAAAAGCCGGCGACCCTCCGACCAGGAGACAATTCGACATTCCAGTTTGAAGCGCGCGTCACCACTGCCGGCAATCACGTCATCGAAGTGCGGCTGCTCGACGACGCCGATGCGCTCGCCGCCGATAATCGCCGCTGGCTCTCGTTCACCGCGATCGAGGCCCGCCGCGTCATCCTGTTCGCCGAGGAAGCGGAAGCCGCGGAAACAATCGCTCGGGCGCTGAATCCGCGCTTCCGCGAAGGCGATGCCAGCGGCGCCATCAGCGTCGAGCTTGCCGACCCCGCCTCGCTCGCCAGCAAGGACCTCACTCGCTACAGCGCAGTGTTCCTATCAAACGTTGCCCAGCTTTCCGAGCGCGAACAGCGGCTGTTATCGCGCTACGTCGAGGGTGGCGGAGCCCTGGTGATCGTTTTCGGCCCCGCCACGAACCCAGCCGCGTTCAACCAGTTCTTTGCCACGACAGAGAAACCGTCTAATTCGCCCGACTCGCGTTCACGCAAGTTTTTGCCGGTCGAACTTGCCGCCGAGCCGTCCACCGGCGACTGGCGGTTTGATCCGCTCGGCTATCGCCACCCCATCGTGGCGCCATTCGCCGGCCGCACGCGCGCCGGCCTGCTGAGCGTGCGCGTCTTGAAATACTTTCCGGTTCGCATCGACGGCGAAAGCCACGTGCAGGTGGCGCTCGACGTAAGCTCAGGCGCCCCGGCAATTGTCACCAGCGATTTCGGCTTGGGTCGCATTGCGTTGATGACTGTCGATCCATCGTTCAAGGTTAGCGGCGAACCCTGGACGACGCTCGCCGTCAGCCCTAGCTTTGTCCCGCTCATGCGAGAACTGTTCAACTACGTCTCAACCGCCCGGCAGTCCGAAGTGCTCAACCGGGTGGCCGGCGACGTCCTGGTGCTACCTTTGAACCAAAGCAGTGCAACGTCCAGCGGCCAGTGGGAATCGCCGGACGGCTCACTGACCGCCCTCCCGCCGGACGCCCGCCATGCCGGCGCTTATCGCTTTAGGCAACGTTCGCAGTCGAGCGCTGAAGAATCACGCGACGCGGCGAACGCCACTGCGATTGCGGTGAACATCGACCCGCGCGAAAGCGATCTTGAAACGGTTGACGTCCGCGTTCTCAATCGAAGAACCGCCGCCGAGCAATCAACGGCGACCAGATCCGGCGCGGCGTCATCCGGTTCCAGGCCACTCGGTCGCTTGCTCCTGGCCGCCGCCATCGCCTTCATCTTCTTAGAGCTTGCCGCCGCCTGGCTCCTCGGCAGGGGGTGGGCATGAGCTGGCCGCTGGCCGCCGCTGACCTGGCGCTCAATCGCGACATCCGCTGGGCGAGCAGCCTGCCGGCTTGGCTCGCCGCGGTGATCGCGCTCGTCGGCGCTGGCGCCGTCGCGTGGATCTACGCGCATGAAGCCACGTTTGTAAGCCGGGGCTGGCGTGCGCTTTTGGCGCTTTTACGCATCGCCGCCTTCGGCCTGCTCTTGGTCATGCTCGCCCAACCGGTCATCGAGCAAAGCCGCACCGCGCCGCCACGACTCGTGCTCCTGCTCGACCAATCGGGCAGCATGACGACTCGCGACGTTCCCTGCGGCCTGCTGCCTGGCGGCAACGGCGTCACGGGAAACGTCACCCGCACCGAAGCCTGGAAGACACTGCTCACCGCCGGCGACCATCCGCTGGTCGGTGAGCTATCCAAACGCTTCGCGGTCAAGGCCATTCCTTTTGCCGACAAGGTCGGCGCCGTGATCGATAATGTGAGCAAGGCCGATTGGCTGAAGGCTGTGACAGAGTCCGACACGGCGGCCAGCGACGGCACGCGGCTTGGCGACGCCATTGACTTCGCCGCCCGGCAACTCAATGGCCCCCGCCCGGCGGCAATCATCCTGATGACGGACGGCGTGAACACCGCCGGCCTGCCGCTGCCCGAGGCGTCGGCGCGCGCTCGCAACGCCGGCGTTCCCGTGTATGCCGTCGCCCTCGGCAGCGACCGCCCCCGGCCCGACTCGACCATCGACAACGTCGTCGCCGAACAGATCGTCTTCCCCGGCGACCGCCTACAAGTCGAAGTTACCGTGCGCGCCACCAGCCTCACCGACAAGCCGGCGACGCTCACGATGAAAAACCGCGAATCCGGCGAAACGCTCGCTCAGACGGAGCTCCGCCTTTCTGCCGACGGCCAACCGCAAATAACACACCTCGCATTACGGCCGACCACTCCCGGGCCGCTGCCACTGGTGCTTCAGCTCGAACCGCAATCCGAGGAGGAAAACGCCGACAACAACTCCGCGACGCTCACGCTCGACGTTCGCGAGGACCCCATTCGCACGCTGCTCGTCGATTCCACGCCGACTTACGAATACCGAGCGCTCAAGAGTCTGCTGGAGCGCGATCCCGCGATCGCGCTCCGCGTGCGTTTGCAGGACGCCGACCCTGAGTACCCCGCCGTGGACTCCGCCGCCATCGACGAGTTCCCGGCCAGCCGCGACGACTTATTCACCTACGACGTCATCATTCTTGGCGACGTCGACCCGCAGCTCCTGCCGCGCGCCGCCTGGCCGAATCTTCACGACTTCGTCTCCCAAGAAGCCGGCGGCCTGGTGCTCATCGCCGGCCCGCGGTTCATGCCGCGGGCATTGCGGGACATCGAACCGATGCAACCGCTGTTGCCCATCACGTTGCCGCCAAACCAATTGCGGTCCAGCGCGGCCGACGCGGGCGAAGCCTTCCACATCGAGCCCACGAAGTTCGGCTTGCAGGAGCCAAGTTTGATGCTCGGTGAGACGATCGACGAGTCCGCCGCCATTTGGAAAGAGCTCCCGCCGGTGCACTGGCTGCTTAAACCACTTGAAGCGAAACTCGGCGTGCAAATTCTCGCAGTCGCCGAACCGGTTCAACTCACGGGCAACAACGGCCCGTTGAACGACGACGAACAATCTTCGCCCGCCATTCTCCGTCACTATGTCGGCGCCGGCGAAGTCCTCATGCATGCCACCGACGAAACCTGGCGGTGGCGCTGGCGTAGTGACGACCGCTATTTCGCTCGCTACTGGGGCCAGGCCGTCCGCCGCCTCGCCCGCGGCCGCGCCGTCCGCGGCCACGGCTCGCTGACTTCCAACCGCAACAAATACGCCGCCGGCGAGCCTGTCACCCTCCAAGCCCGCTTGCGGCTTAGCGACGACACAATCCGCGACCACCTCGCCATCGAACTCGACGCCGCCAACCAACCGACGCGCGAAATCCAGCTCACCCGCCGTCCCGCTCTCGCCAACTTGTTTGAAACTGAGCTGCGAGACCTGCCGCCCGACCACTACACCGCCCGCGTGATCACCGGCAAAGGCCCCCTCACAACCGAATTCACCATTGAGGCGCCGCCAACAGAAATGTCCCGCCTCGACGTGAACACGGCCGGCCTCAAAGACCTCGCCCAGCAAACCGGCGGAAAGTTCTACACGGTCCGAACCATAGGCGAGCTTATCGATCAACTGCCGCCCGCAGCGCCGACCGTCGTCGAACGGCTGCCCGATCAACCGCTGTGGAACCGCCCCTGGCTGCTCGCCGCCTTGTGCCTGCTGCTCGGCAGCGAATGGCTCATCCGCCGCCGCCACGGAATGCTGTAAGATGCGTTTGAAAAATGGGACTGGCTCGCGAAACTACTCGGTAATCTCACTGGCAAACATCGAGCAAGCGTGCCTGTCCCATTTTTCAAACGCTAAGATGCCAATATGCCGATGAACTTCGCGGAGCAACTCGACGCGGTCGCGCGACGCATCCAACGGCGGCGCCTGCTTACGGCCGCCTGCTGGGCGCTGGCAGGCATTATCTTCGCCGCCCTCGCTCTCATCGCCGCCGATTGGCTCATCGGCGTTTACCAGCGCCCCGGCCGGCTCGCGCTCACCGGCGTGTTCCTTATCGCGATTCTCGCGATCGTCATCCGCAGTCTGCGATCGACGCGCGGCAACACCTCCGCCTTGGACGTCGCCCTCGACCTCGAACGCCGAGAGCCCAAGTACCAAAGTCTGCTCGCCAGTGCTCTCGAATTCAGCCGCCAGGAGAACGACGACCCAACCGCCGGCTCGTTCGACCTGCGGCGAGCTGTCGTCCTGCGGGCGGCGCTGGCCGCCGACGAGTTGGACCTGAGCCAAGTCGTTCCCACAAAACCGCTCCGCAAGGCCGCGCTCGCGGCACTCGCCGCCGTGACCGTTCTTGCGGCAGTCGCAATTGCCTCGCCATCAGCGCTAGCCACGGGCTTGGCGCGGCTCATCAATCCAACAAGCGATCGCCAATGGCCGCGCGAACACGAACTGGAGTTTGCTGACGCGCCAACGCTCATGCCCACCGGCAGCGACTTCCACGCCGAGCTCCGCGACCGCCGCGGCAAACTTCCGGCGTCCGTCACCGTGCAATTCCGCACGCGCACCAACGGCTACTGGCACCTCGAGTCGCAGTCGTACGAGGCCGGCGGCGATTTGCTCACCGTCACGCTGCCAAACGTGCAGCAGTCGTTCCAGTACCGCGCCCGCGGCGGCGGAGACCGGACCATGCCCTGGCAGCGCGTCGAAGCGGCGCCAGCGCCCAAGGTCCAGTGGCTCAAGCTCACCGTGTACCCGCCGGCCTACACCGGCCGAGCGGCCGCAGACCTCGCGGAGCCCTGGCAAGTCCTCGCCGGCTCCTTCCTTGTGCTCAGCGGCAAAACCGATCACGCAATCGCAAGCGCCGTGCTACAAGCCGACGGCCAACCCTCCATGTCGCTCGAAGTCAGCGACGACGCCTTGTCGTTCCGCGTGCCGGCGAACACCTGGTGCCCCAAAAGCACGGCCACGTGGTCGCTCGCCTTCACGACGCCCGAAGGCATGCACGCCGTCGCCGATCGCCGCTTGCCGATTGCCATCCAAATCGACCGTCCGCCAACGGTCGAGATCCTCTCGCCCATTGGCGAAGTCATGGTCACGCCCGAGGCGCGAATCGCCTTTACCGTCGCTGCCGCGGACGACCTCGCCGTGCGGACCGTTCGCCTGCAGCTTGCGCCCTCAACTGCCGCGGTGCAAAAACCTGTTTCGATCGAGCTCTTCCACGGTTCCGACAAGCCCGAACCAGGCCGCCGCGAAATCTCGTATCTGTTGGACCTCTCGCAGTTCGCGGCCAAGACGGAAACAACGTGGACCGCGGGCGCCCAAGCCGAAGACTATCTCGGCCAAACCACCGAGAGCGTACGGCCGGTTCGCATCCGCCTCGTTTCCCAGCAGGAGCTGCGCCGCCGGTTCGATGAAATGACCGCACGGCTCTTCGCGCTCGTCGACCGTGCCCGCCTCGACCAGCAACAGGCGGCGGACGCCACCAGCGCGCTGCAAGAGCAAGCGATCCCCAGCGCGACCGCCGAGCAGGTCGCTCAACTGGCCTCCCAGCAGCGTCTCGTTAAGGAACCCATTGAGTCCGGCGCCCCCTCGGCCATCGAATTGGCCGGCGCGCTCGCCATCGAATACGAGCGAAACAACTGGCCCGATCAGGCAGCTCGTGCTCAGGTCCAAGAGGTTCAGTCCGTCCTCAAGAATCTCGCAGCCGACGACCTGCCCGCCATCGATGCCCGCATCACGACGCTGGCCAAAGAGTTGCCGCACGCAACCACTGACCACACGCGCGAATTCACCGCTCTGCGCGAGTCACAGCAAGCGGTCGTAGCCTCGCTTGAATCACTGCTCCGCGATCTATCCCAGTCCCAGGAAATTCAGCAGCACCGGCGCGACCTTGCCGATCTCGCGCGCGATCAGGCGGCGCTTCGTCAAAAGACCGAAGAGGCGGCCCGCAAGAGCCTCGCGCGTCCGCCCGGCGAACCTTCCACCGAGGAAGAGCAACAGGCGAAAGAACTGGCCGCCCAGCAGCGTGATCTCGCCGCCCGGCTCGCCGGCGCCATTACCCGCCTGCGGGCCAGCGCCCAGTCACTCGCCACCACAAAACCCGCCGAAGCCGCCCGCCTGAACGAAGCCGCAACCGCCGCCCAAGAGTCGCCGGCCCAGGCCGCGCTGCATCAAGCGGCCGAACACCTCGCCGACCGCCGCTTTGCCCAGGCCGCCCAGCAGCAGGCCGCCGCCGAGCAGCAGCTCGAAGCGCTGGTCAACCGCCTCGCGACGAGCCAGCGGCCAGATTCCGGCCAGCGGCTGCAAGGCCTCCAGCAAGCGGATCAAAAACTCGACGCACTTCGCAAACAGAACGACGAGCTCGCCGCGGCCGCCGAGCAACATTCCGCGCAGCAGAAACCCGCCGCTCAGTCGCTCGCCGAGCAAACGCGAAAACTCGCCGACCGCCTCGACCAGCTCCGCGCCGCTGCGGCCGCCAAAGCCGCCAGCCAAGCGGCCAGCGCTCTCCAAAACGGCAACGGCTCGCCCGCCTCCGCGCAGCAGGCGAAGACCGATTTCCAAAAGGCCCAGCAAGAACTCGCCGCCGAACAGCGCCGCGAAAAAACCGCCCAATCGAAGCGGCTCATCGAAGAGCTGAGCCTCGCGCTCAGCAAGTTGCTCGCCGACCAACAGCTTGTCGTCCAGGCCGCGAACGAGCTACAGGCATCGCAATCAACGATTCAACAAAGCCTTGAACAGGAGATTGCGAAGCGTCAGGAACAAGTGCGCAGCGCCGTCGAAACGCAGGCCGAAAAGATCGCCGCGCTCCCGGTGTTCCAGCGACTCATGAGATTGTCCGCCGCGACCATGAAAAACGCGGAATCGAAACTGACGAGCGGCAACAAGCTCGAAGAGGCCATTCAACTCGCCGAGCGCGCCCACGGCCAGCTTAAGCAAGTCGCCGACGCGGTAAGCCTGCAAGCCCGCCAGCAAGCCCAGCCGCCGCGCCCACCCGCCGCCGGCGCCAAGCAAAACGGCAGCCCGAACCCGCCGCAGGACAGGTCCGCGCAGATTCAAGCTTTGCAGCTTGCCGTCTCGCAGCTCACGCTCCTCCGCTCGATGCAGGAAGACCTCAAAACATCGACCGTTCACTTGGAAGGAGAAGGCTCGACCGCCGCCGACAAGAAGCTCGCCGCCGACCAACACCAGCAATTAAAGGATCTGGCCGGCGAACAACACGATCTGTCCGAACTTGCCAAATCCTTGATGGAAGAGATCGACCTGCCGGCCGATAATGACATGACCGACCAACCTGAGTCGCCGACTCCGAATGGGGCCGGGGAATCCCCGCCCAACAAGTAAAACCGCCGCTGCCGGGAACCAAGCCCATGCGAACTAGAACGATCCTGCACGCGCGA
>JAICUM010000464.1 GCA_025935855.1 Pirellulales bacterium
GGCCGCAAACCGCCGTCGTATCTCAGCCAACAAATTCATCTTGCTTGAACTCTATGAACGCTTCGTGCCAAGGCCAAAGAAGCCGGGGATTTTTCGCCGCGAATCTCGCCAATCTTCGCGAATCAAAAAACTGATAACAGGAGGTAACAGAGGAAACAGAGAGTCAGTATCCCTATCCTTCTCTGTTCCCACTGTTTCCTCCTGTTCAGCCTTCTCTCTATTCGCGCAGATTAGCGAGATTAGCGGCAAAATCTTGTCCCCTGACTTTCTTGTCTCTCTTCGCGGCCTTTGCGCCCTTCTGTAAATCATTCCGAGCTAGTCGTGTCACTCGAAGTGCGTTCAGCCTGCCAAGGCAACGGCACGCGCTCCGCTTGGCCCCAGAAGTCTTCCAGCGCGTAAAACTCGCGCGTCTCCTGGTCGAACAAGTGAATCACCACGTTGCCGTAGTCCAAGAGGATCCATCGGCTCTCGTCGTACCCCTCAATCCCCATCCGCTTGTCGCGCAGCTCCTGCTGCAGCACCCGCTCGATCTCCTCGCTGATGGCGTGCAGTTGCCGGCGGCTGTTGCCGGTGACGATCACAAAATAGTCAAACACCGGCGTGATGCTGCGCATGTCGAGCACCACGATGTCTTCGCCGCGGTTCTCCTCGGCGGTGCGCGCGGAGGCCAGCGCCAGCGTCAGGCTGCGCTCAGTGGACTCAGTGTTGCGAATGGCGTCGGCGATGGCTGACCTCTCTGTTCGTCTTTCGTGCTGGCTTTCTCACCGGACACGCGTCAATGCAAACCCTGGTCCAACGCCGACCGGCGCGACGGATGTCGCCTGTGTAATGTCCCCAGGCAAACCGTCAGATTTTACCCATCCGGCGGCGTTTCTTCGAGGGTCCGCCAGCCAGCCCGTTCGCCTGCCAACGCCGCCGCGATACAATGCCGCCTCACGCAGCGCGGAATTTGACATTTCAACGGCAATCACCTTCGGAGACCGCCATGGGCGATTGGATTGAGCCGGGCCAAAAAGCCCCGGCCTTTACGCTGACAGCTGACGACGGCCGAAAGGTTCGCCTGGCCGATCTGGCCGGCAACCCCGTGGTGCTCTACTTCTACCCGAAGGACGACACGCCGGGCTGCACCAAGGAGGCCTGCGCGTTTCGCGATCTCAAGACCGAGCTCCAAAAACTCGGCGCCAAGCTCCTCGGCGTCAGCCCCGACGACGTGGCCAGCCACAGCCGCTTCCGCGATAAGTACGAGCTCAACTTCCCGCTGCTCGCCGATCCGGATCATGCCGTCGCCGAAAAGTACGGCGCTTGGCGCGAAAAAAACATGTACGGCAACAAGTCAATGGGCGTCCAGCGCAGCACTTACCTGATCGACCCGCAAGGCAAGGTAGCCCGCGTCTGGAAGCGCGTCCAAGTGGACGGCCACGATCAGCAGGTGTTGGACGCCCTCAACGAACTCGAAACGAGAACCTGAAACGATGACGAATTCCGAATGACGAATGACGAATGAGAAGCGCCGCCAGACGTCACCTTCATCATTCGGCATTCGGAATTCGTCATTCTGTCCTCCCCCGCATGCCTAAGCTTCCCGCCGCCCTTCGCGCACTCGAATCCCGCAACTACCGCCTGTTCCTCACCGGCCAAGGCATCTCGCTCATCGGCACCTGGATGCAGCAGACCGGCCTGTCGTGGCTCGTGTACATCATGACCGGCTCCGCCTTCTGGCTAGGAGCCGTGCAATTCTTCGGCCAGATCCCCGGCTTCTTCCTGGCGCCCATCGCCGGCGTTTACTCCGATCGCCTCGACCGCCGCCGCACCTTGTACGTCACGCAGTCGGTGTTGATGGCCCAAGCGGTGACACTCGTCGCCCTCACCCTCAGCGGCCACATCACGCTGCTGCAAATCATTCTGCTCAGCGCCGTCCTGGGAGTCGTCAACGCCTTCGACATGCCGACGCGGCAAGCGTTTCTCATCGACATGGCGTCCGACCGCGCCCACTTGCCGAACATCATCGCCCTGAACTCCTCGATGGTGAATCTCACCCGGCTGGTCGGCCCACTCTTGGGCGGCTTGCTCATCGCCGTGGGCGGCCCGGAAGCCTGCTTTCTGGTGAACGCGATCAGTTACATCGCCGTCCTCGCGGCCCTGGCCGCGATGAGAGACCTGCCGCACCGAGCCGGCAGGCTCAACGGCGCCGTAATCGAAGGGCTCAAGGAAGGCATGCGCTACGGCCTGGGCTTTCCGCCGATTAGAGCGCTGCTGCTGATCGTCGCCGTCATGAGCCTCCTGGGCATGCCGCTGGCGACGCTGCTGCCAGTCTTCGCGAAAAAAATCCTCGGCGGCGACGAGCGGCTGTACGGCGCCCTCGCGGCGTGCTCCGGCATCGGCGCCTTTGGCGCGGCGATGTATCTGGCCTCGCTGTACACCGTCGTTGGCTTGGGCCGCAAAATCGCCTGGTCGGGGATCGGCTTCGGCGGCGGCCTGATCGCGTTTTCCTTCTCGCGAAACGTTCCCCTCTCGCTGGCGATTCTCGTCGTCACCGGCTTCGCCATGATGCTGCTGATGGCCGGCTGCAACACGCTCTTGCAAACGATCGTCGAAGACGACAAACGCGGCCGCGTGATGAGCTTGTACGCCATGGCCTTCATGGGCACTGTGCCGCTGGGCAGCCTGCTCTCCGGCAGCCTCGCCAGCCGCTTCGGAGCGCCCCTCGCCGCGCGACTCTGCGGCGCCGGCTGCGTGGCCGGCGCCCTCGTCTTCGCCTGGCGCCTGCCGAGCATCCGCCGGCACGTCGTGCCCATCTACGTCAAAGCGGGCATTCTGCCGCCGGTGGCCGCCGCCGTGCAAACGACCGCCGAGCTACACACGCCGCCGGAGGAACCAACGTGAATGCGCGCGGCGCACAGTAGGCTATAATCGCCGCGTTGTAATCATCATCAAACCGTACGCAGTACACACATCCTGCACTCATGGCAACCATTCCTCCCCGCCGCGTCGCCCTCACTCTCCTCGCTCATCCCGACGACGCCGAAATCCTCTGCGCCGGCACGCTCATCCGCCTGGCCGACGCCGGCTGGGAAATCCACATCGCCACCGTCGCCGCCGGCGATTGCGGCTCAATGATACTCAGCCGCGAGGAAATCGCCGCCGCGCGAAAGCGCGAAGGCATCGCCGCAGCCGCCAAGATCGGCGCCACGTATCACTGCCTCGAAGAAGCCGACGTGCAGGTGGTGTTCGACAAAACGGCCAACCGCAAGGCGATCGACCTCTTGCGCGCGGTGGCGCCCACGCTGCTATTTACGCATCCGCGGCACGACTACATGCTGGACCACGAGCAAACGCACCTCTTGGCCCGCAGCGCCGCCTTCAGCTACCCCGCCCCGAACGCCTCGCAGCTGCCACTCATCGAGGGCTCAGCCATTCCCTGGCTCTACTACTGCGACCCGGTTGAAGGCCGCGATCCGTATACGAACGAATTCGTCACGCCGACGACGCTGATCGACGTGACCGCTCAGCTCGATCGCAAAGCCGAAATGCTCGCCTGCCACGCCTCCCAGCGCGACTGGCTCCGCAGCCACCACGGCATGGACGAGTACATCGACGCCATGAAACGCCACAATGCCCACCGCGGCCAAGAAGCCGGCGTCCCCTTCGCCGAAGCCTTCGTCCAACACCGCGGGCACCCCTTCCCGCAAAACGACCTGCTCACCGAAATATTCGGCGCCTAGCGGCGCTTCTTCATCCTACTCTTACTCTTACTCGCCTTGGTGCAGAAGAATGAGAGTAGGAGTAGGAGTAGGAGTATGATCAAGTCAAAATCACGGCCCTTTGATTCCTAACTTACTGTCCCCTGTCCCCTGCTTACTGACCACTGCATCCCATGCCCCGCCCCCTCAGCAAAGTCGCCCCCGAGTGGTGGGACTACACCACCCTCGACGAACACCTCCTCGCCGACGCCGCCCGCCTCACGCCCGACGATCTCCTCGGCCTCTCCCGCGACGGCTTCCAAGTCACCATCTACGACACCGCCCAAGAGTTCTACTGCGCCGAAGCCCTCGAATACATCGCCGCCTGGCGGCAGGCCACGCCCGACAACCCGGTGGGCATCTGCGGCCCCATCGGCCCGACCGAGCAGCTTCCGCTAGTCGCCC
>JAICUM010000632.1 GCA_025935855.1 Pirellulales bacterium
CAAGTGTAGACCTCTCGCTCCGCGAGAGGCAATCATCTCGCGGAGCGAGATGACTACACTTGCGTCCTCTCAGGTCTATCGCTTTGGACGTTTGATCGGCTCCAGCTTTGGCGGGCGCCTACCGGTCCGTTTTTCGGCGTTGGTGATGCTGATATATTCCAGCTCCACATTGCTTTGGACCGCTCGCAAAAGCAAGCCGCCGCGACTCATGTCGCCCCGACCGATAAACTGTTGCGGGAAGACCAGCCGCTCGCCGAAGCACGCGTGCAGGACATCCACATACTTCGGCGTCGCGATGCTGCCCAGAAGCACCACTTCGCTCGCCCGCGGGAGTTGTCGTTTCAAAGATTCAGCCGTCGCCTCCAGCGGCTGGCGATACCGCGGCTCCGCCGGATCAATCGGCGTCTCGGCGAAGCGGCGCAGGCGTTCCAGCGATATGAGCTCGTCCGGCGAGACCAGCCCCGCGTCGGAGGTGAGAACGTAGAGGCCGGCGGCTTTCTTAGGCGGCAACGCGAAGTGCGTGGCATACGTGAGTTTGCCGCGAAAGTAGAGGCCGCTCAGAAAGCTAAAGACTTCGCCGAGCGGCACACCAGCTTGGGAGCGAATTCTTTGAGCAAGATCAAAGCTGGCTCGATCCGAAAATACCAGCTCGGCTCGTTTACCGGTCGTTTTGGCGGGAGATAGGATGAAGACGCGATACATCCGTGATCAAGCTAGCCAGAGGAATCCATGCCGCGAGGAAGTGACAACGCCGAACCGACTCGCGGCAACGTAAGCGCGGGAATTCTACTCTATCGGACAACGCCGGACGGATTGCGCGTGCTGCTGGCGCATCCCGGCGGGCCGTTCTTCGCCAAGAAGGACGAGGGCGCGTGGAGTATTCCAAAGGGGCTGATCGAACCAGACGAGGATCCGGCCGCCGCCGCGCTGCGCGAGTTTCAGGAGGAGCTTGGCTGGCAACCAACCGGCGCGCTGCATCCGCTGGGCGATGTGCGGCTCAAGTCCGGCAAGCGCGTGATCGCGTTCGCGCTGGCGAGCGACGAATCGGAAGCCGCGATGTTGGCGCAATTCTCGCCGGGTGTGTTTCAAATGGAATGGCCGCCGCGATCGGGGCGAAGCGCCGAGTTTCCGGAGGTCGATCGGATCGCATTCTTCACGGCCGACGAGGCCGCGCGCAAGCTCAATCCCGCCCAAGCGGCGCTGCTCGATCGACTTACTGTCCTACTAACGCAATTGGGCGACAACTAGTTGATCAGTTCAAGCCGGGCCGCTGTAGCGCTTCGCGCAATTGGCTGAAGTGGACCTGAAGGTCCTGAATGGCCGGCGCCAAACTGCCGGCGTTGGCCGTCCCGCGAGCCGCTTGCTCTAACACATAGGCCGCATCACGCGCCTTGATGGCGTCGAAGTTCGCGGCCAGCCCTTTGAGGCTATGGGCCGCTCGCTCGACCGCTTTGAGATTCCCGCCTGCGGCGGCCTCTTCTAATTCATTCAGGAGCTGGACGCTGTCCTGCAGAAAGACGCTGACAAGCATCTCGAAGAGCTCGACGTCTCCATCCAGGCGGTGGAGGGCGGCCTTGCGGTCGAAAAGTCGGGGCGTCGCGGTGCTGGAATCCATACGGTGCTGCTCCTGCGGGACGAGGATTTCCTGTCGTCGCGATTCATTGTTGTTCATGCCGCGGCGTCATTCAACAGACGTTGCGTGAGGTGGCAATTCCGGCGGAGGCGAACCCGCCTAAGTTGTAAGCCAGGCGGTGCCGGGCGGATTTTGCGGATGGCGCAAAAAATGCACCATCGAGGCCAAACCTCAAAACGCGGGCAGGGCAGGCCAGGGTAGCCCTCTTTTCTGGCCGCCTGGCGACCAGGTTGGTCGTCGGAGAGCCATTTTGCGCGTGGCTTTTTCTCCTGCGGTATCGATCACACGAACGTGAACTTTGGCCACCAGGGCGGGTGGGGGATACCTTTCTTTTCGCCACGCCTTTTACCCCGTTCCATAGCTCAAAGGACGCCGCTATGTCCATGCTCCAGGATTCGACCCTTGAAGGACAGGATGTCGATCTGCAGGCCCTCTTGGCCGCCCTGACCGCGCTGCGGCACGGCGACTTTACCGTTCGGCTGCCGGCCACGTGGACCGGGCTGGCGGGCAAGGTGGGCGACACCTTCAACGAGGTGATGGACCAGCTCGAAGGGATGAGCGACGAGTTGGAGCGGATCAGCCGCGTCGTCGGCAAAGAGGGGAAAATTAAACAGCGTGCTCAGCTTGGCAGCCGCAGCGGCGCGTGGGCGGGAACGATCGACTCGGTCAACAACCTGATCAGCGACCTCGTGCATCCCACGTCGGAAATGGCTCGTGTGATTGGCGCCGTCGCGAAGGGTGACCTCTCGAAGTCGATGGCGCTGGACATCGACGGCCGGCCGCTCGAAGGCGAGTTCCTCCGCACCGCCAAGACCGTGAATCGGATGGTGGACCAGCTCGGCTCGTTCGCCTCGGAAGTGACGCGCGTGGCCCGCGAAGTGGGCACCGAAGGCAAGCTCGGCGGTCAGGCGGCGGTGAAGGGTGTGGCCGGCACCTGGAAAGACCTGACCGACTCGGTGAATTCGATGGCCGGTAACCTCACCGGCCAGGTGCGGAATATTGCCGAAGTGACCACAGCCGTGGCGAACGGCGACTTGTCGAAGAAGATTACGGTGGACGTCCGCGGTGAATTCCTCGAGTTGAAG
>JAICUM010000151.1 GCA_025935855.1 Pirellulales bacterium
CCCGGAGCGGCGACGCCCGGCACAACCGGCCGCGCGACGCCTTCAGCCTGCGGCGTGCTGATTTCCTCGGCCCGGCGCTGAGCCAGCGCCGTCGCCTCATTCGCCAGTTTGAACTCTGGACCGGGTGCGTAGTACTGCACGTCGTCCGTTAAGTGGTACGGGCTAGGCAGCGTCTGGCCCGCCACGTCGATCTGGCAGCCGGTCATTGCCCCGCAGGCCGCCAACAATAACCCGCCGGCTACCACAGGCCGCGACGAACGCTTGGTTCTCGAAATGCTCACAGCTTTCCATGCCTCGCGCAACGGTTCGTTCATTGAGCCGCTAGTCAGCACAATGGCTCTGCCCAACGCCAACACGGCGCGGCGAACCTTACAACCGTTATCGGCGGCACAACCGGCAAACTTTCACTGAAGCACAAGAAATTGGATGAAATGACCGCGCACTGAGTCATGCCGCTCTTTCTCGGGCGATTCGCAGCCGCATTGTCGGATCGAACAAACTGCTGTCACTCTTGCGAGTAACACGCATTTCAGGGCGAAACTGGTAGAATAAGTCTTAGCTCGGATGCGATTCGCCGCTTACTTCTGATCCAGGCGCCGGAACACTGGATCTTCGGAGCCCATCATGCATGCACCCTTCTGCTGGCGCCGTCATGGCCTGTGCCTGATTGCCGTCCTGAGCTTCGGCTCAGTGGCTCGGGCGCAGTTGCTCGACACGATTCCGTCGCAAATCTATTACACCGGGGTCAGCCAGCTCTACAGCGGCAACTTTCGCGACGCCCAGCGCACGTTCGCTCGCAACTTCGGCTCCGTCAAAACGCTGAACCAAGGCAATACGACCCGCTGGGTCGATTCGATTTGCTATTACGCGATGCTCGGCGAAACCCTGTACCAGTGGGGTCAGCCGGATAAGGCGCTGGCCCAATTCGACCTCGCCTGCAACATCTACCTGCAATACCCCCAGTGGATGCTGCGGGTGCAGTTCGACGCCCAACCGGGGATTGATCCCACGCTCGCTCGGGCGGCCATTCCTTGGGGCGTGCCGCAACGCCAGATCAGCCCCGGGCGGTTCCGGCGCGGCATGCCTGTGGCGCAGGGTTCGCTCAACGTCAACCAGCAGATCCAGCAAGGTGGCGCCATCATGCAGCCGCAGTATTGGACCGTGGACGTCGTGGAGGTGAATCGCTGCCTGGCGCTGGCGATTCGCCGCCGCAATGAAATCCTCGGCCCGCTCGGCCCGCACGATGCGATCTCAAAGAACCTAGCGTCGGTGCTCGGCCGCGGCGCCGCTCCCCCCAATCACTGGTCGGGCGCATGGGTGGACATCCAGCGCGGACTGGCCCTCGCCGGCCTTGGCGAACGAGAACAAGCTGGCCAGCTTCTGGAACGCGCGGTCCTCATTTCCGGCCAACTGGACCACCCGCTTACCTGCGTAGCGCTACTGGAACAGGGCCGCATCGCGTTGCAAACCGGAAACGTTGCCGCCGCGGCCAATCTATTCGCCGAGGCGAGTTACTCCGCTTATCTCTATCAGGACTACAACGTCATCGACGATGCGTTCCGGTATATCGAAGTCGCCCGCCAGGCGTCTGAATCGCAAGGCGTGAATCCCATGCTTGGACCGGCGCAAGTTTGGGCCCGTCGCGAACGGTATGACTTAATCGCCTCGCGTCTCACGCTGGACCTCGCCGATGAGCTGCTCAATCAAGGCGAGGTGAAGAACGCTGCGCCGGCGCTCGCCACCGCGGGAGCCCTGCTGCACGATGCAAGAACCGGCTACCTCGGCAACTGGGCGATGTATCTGGAGGCGAAGCTGCAGTTCAACCAGCGCCGCGATTCCGCGGCGACGGTGCTCGCCAGCGCCCTGGCGGGTCAGAGCAAGATCTCGCTGCAAAATTACCAGATCAGCCTGGCCAATCGGATGTTCGACGCCCAGACGCTGCCGTCGCGCGCCGCCGGGTCGGTGTATGAAGTGCTGCTGGCCGACCCCAGCGCCGCCGACAGCGCCGCCCGGCCGCTGGAGACGATGGGGCTGATGATTACCCCTCACGACGCGGCCTTTGAACGGTGGCTCTTCTCGACGCTGGAACGAAAGAACGTCGGCGCCGCGCTGGAGATTTCCGATCGCGCCAAGCGCCGCCGATTTCACAACGCGCTCCCATGGGGCGGCCGGGTGATGACGGTGCGCGACCTGCTGATGACGCCGACCGCGTCGCTTCCGGCCGCTCGGCAGCAGGCGCAGCACGACGCCTTGGCCAGGTTCCCGGAGTTCGCCGAATCGAATGCCGCGGTCGATCGCGTCGGCGGTGAACTCGACGCCGTCTGGCGACCGCCGCTCAACGCCGAGGCTCAGAAAAAGTCAGTACGCCTGTGGGAACAATACGCCGACGCCATCGGCGCGCGAGAAAGGCTCATCGACCTCATCGCGCTGGCGCGCGTGCCGGCGGACTACGCGTTTCCGCCACTCAGGCCTGCCGCCGAATTGCAGCAGAACCTGACGTCCGGCCAGGCGATGATCGTCTATTACGACACCACGGACGGCCTGCTGGGGTTTGCCATCACGCCGAAAGGGGCCACGAGCTGGAATTGCGGCCCGAGCCAAAAACTGTCGCCCCTCATCACGCAGTTTCTGCGGGACTGCGGCAACGTGGACGCGAACCGCGAGCTGACGACTGACGAGCTCGCCGGCGACGCGTGGAAGAAAAGCGGCGAGCAAATTTACAAGGCCCTGTTCCAAGGGGCCTCGCTCGACCCCGCGACGGTGAACGAACTGGTGATCGTGCCTGACGGCGTGACGTGGTACGTCCCGTTTGAAGCGCTCTTCGCCCATACCGAACACAACGCGGCACCGCTCGTCAAACTGGCGAAAACCCGCTACGCGCCCACGCCGTCGCTGACCTTCAGCTTCGCCGGCACGTGGCGGCGCGTTGAGCGCACGGGCGTCACGGCCGGAAAGCTTGTCCCTGGAGAAAAACCAGCGCAGCGGCTGGAAAAGGTCGCCGCCTTGGAAGCGGCGATCGACGGTCCGGTTCCGCTCGCGAATCCACTGCCGGCTCCGTCGCCCCTTGTGAGCTCGCTCCTCGATTCGCTGGTCGTACTTGATGACATCGAGACCAACGGCGACCCGATGGAGCTGTCGCCGCTGCCGTTGGATAAGTCGCCGCAGCAAGGCGCCCTTGCCAGATGGACGGAACTGCCCGGCGTGGGGCCGCAACGCGTGCTGCTGCCGGGAATGCACACCCCCGCCGAGCGCGGCGGCAAAGTCGCCGCGCGTTCACGCCGCAGCGCTGGGCCGGCCGCGGCGCCGGGCGACGAGCTCTTCTTCACCAGTTGCAGTTTGATTGAGGCCGGCGCTGAGACGATGCTGCTCAGCCGCTGGCGAGTGGGCGGACAATCGACGCTCGACCTAATGCGCGAGTTCCTGCAATCGCTCCCAGACACCGCGGCGGCCGACGCCTGGCAGCGCAGCATCGAGCTGACGATGCAAATGCCCATCGACCCGCTGACCGAGCTGCGCGTGAAAGCCGGCAAGTCGCACGCTGATCTTACCGGCGCTCATCCGTTCTTTTGGGCCGGCTACCTGGTGGTTGATACCGGTTGGCGCCCCGAACCGCCCCCGGCTAAGCCGGGAAAGCCCATGGCTGCCGCGCCGGCCGGAAAGCCGGCGGCCGGCGACGTTCCGGACGGTGTGCCGGCCGCACCACCCAAAGAACAAGCACCCGCGCCCGGCGCGACCGTAGCGGCGGCGCCTGCGGCCGCCATTCCCGCCGATGGCGAAAAAATACCAACGGAATCGTCGGCCGCGGTTAAGAAGCTTCCCTCCCGCGAGCCGGTGATGAAGAAATCGTCGGACGCCCCGCCGCCGACTCCAATGCCGCCTGCTCCTGCGAGTGAACAATGAGGACGCGCCGGTTAAACGTAATCCTTTTCTTGCTAGCGGTCTGCGCAGCGCTAACTGCCTCCGGGGTGGCACACGCCGCAACGAACTGGAACGTCGCGCGCGTGAACCACATGGTTCTCACGCCCCCAATCGGCATGACAGTCGCCGAAATGAGCGGCGTTACCTATGTGGGCCCGGCCGCTGGCGGCTTGTACCGTTTCATTGCCGCCGAGGAAACCAAGGGCGAGATCGTTCAATTTGACGTTGGCCTGGACGCGGCCGGAGCCATCACCTCGATTAGCAATGTCGCCGCGATTCATATCAACCCCACGGCGGACATGGAAGGCATCGCCTACACGAACCCGGCGCGCAATTCGGTGTTTCTTTCCGATGAAAGCTTTCCGGCCGTGCGCGAAATCGCGTTGGCCACCGGCACTGTCCTACAATCCGTGGCAATTCCCTATGAATACACTCACTACAAACGGCCGAACCTTACCTTTGAATCCCTAACTCGCAGCCCGGATGGAATCGTCATGTGGACCGCCAATGAGCAAGCCCTAACACTCGACGGTCAAACATCGACTGGTACCCAAGGTACGTGGGTCCGCTTGCTTAAGCTGGATGTTACAGGTAACAACGTCACGGATGGACCACAATACGCTTACTACGTCGAGCCTATTCATGGCTCAAGTACAGCCGGACAGCCGCAAAGTGGACTATCTGATCTCGTTTATATGCCTGATGGCACATTGCTCGCCCTTGAGCGATCGGTGGCAGTAACTGTGCCTGTATATCTCAATCGAGTTTTCGAGATTAACCTCGCCGGCGCTGATGATGTAACAGGTATCTTCATCGGTCTTGGAGCTCATCCGACGTCCAAGTCCCTTCTTTGGTCCGGCGCCGTAGATGGGGCGGCGGGGCAAAACATGGAAGGCCTGGCCCTTGGTCCACGACTGGCCAACGGCAGCTACGCGCTTATCGGCGTGGTGGACAACGGCGACGGGGTTAGCGGCAATACGATCGTTTCGTTCACCGCGAAGGCCAATGCATCCGCTGACTTTAATGGCGACGGCAAGGTGGACGGCGCCGACTTCCTCGCCTTGCAAAGAAACGTTGGCAAGGCAATCGGCGCTCAGCATTCAGAAGGGGACGCCGACCGCGACGGCGACGTCGATGCCGCCGACCTCAACTACTGGAAGGCCCACAATGGCGGCGCCTCGGTCCATCCGCTTCCTGAACCGACCGCGGCAATTCAGTTTTTTACTTTGATAGGCGCGATATGCTTCCTTCGACGTGACGCTAGCCATTTCCTCTGGCTAACGGCTAATAGCTGAAAGCTTTCGAAGAGCGGGTGAAGGGAATCGAACCCTCGCCTAAAGCTTGGGAAGCTTTCGTTCTACCATTGAACTACACCCGCGGATCGTTGCGGCGTTGCCGGACGCCGACTTGCTCAAGTCTACCCGGCGCCTCGCTCCAATTTCAAGCAAGCTGAATCGAAGGCAATGTTCGAACTTGCACGGTGAAGGGGTCGGGAGTCTTTTGCGACAGGAGACCGCCTATGCGAAATGATAGTCCCCAGTCTCAAAAGACTCCCGACCCCTGCATCGCCATTAGGCCTTCCGCCCCGCCGGCATTCGGCACAGCGCCGCTAGCAGCAAGTCGCGAATTGCCGTCATTTCGCGCGGCAGCCGGTCGTATAGCTTGAAGAAAAGCTGATCCTGCGAGGCGATCTCGGCCAGCCAGTCGTTCCGCTCGACGTGCATGGCCTGGTCCCACTGCTCGCGACTGTAGTCGAGGCCGCGCCAGTCGATGTCGTCGTACCGCGGCTTCCAGCCAAGCGTGCCGGAGACGGCCACGGCCTGGCCGTTCACGCGGCGGACAATCCATTCCAGGATGCGAAAATTGTCGCTGAAGCCAGGCCACAGGTACCGGCCCTCCGCGTCCTTGCGAAACCAGTTCACCGTGAACATCCGCGGCGGGTTTTCAAGCGAACCGCAGAAGTGGAGCCAGTGGCCGAAGTAGTCGCCCATGTGGTAGCCGCAGAAGGGCAGCATGGCGAAGGGATCGCGCCGCACCTGGCCGACGGCGCCGAGTGCCGCCGCCGTGGTTTCCGAGCCGATCGTCGCCGCGTTGTATACGCCGAACTGCCAGTTCACGGCCTGCGTGATCAGCGGCTGCACGGTCTGCCGGCGACCGCCGAAGATGAACGCCGAGATCGGGACGCCGGCCGGATCATCGTACGCTGGATCGACCGACGGGCACTGAAACAGCGGCGCCGTGAAGCGGGAGTTCGGATGGGCGGCTTTCTCGGGCGAGGCCGGCGTCCAGTCGTTTCCATGCCAGTCGATGGCATGCTTCGGCGGCGCGTCTGTCATCCCTTCCCACCACACGTCACCGTCGTCGGTCAGGGCGACGTTGGTGAAGATCGTGTTCTCGCGAATGGTGGCCATCGCGTTGGGATTGCTCGACTCGTTCGTGCCCGGCGCCACGCCGAAGAAACCGGCCTCGGGGTTGATCCCGTAAATCCGGCCGTCCACTCCCGGCTTGATCCACGCAATGTCATCGCCAACGGTCGTCACCTCCCAGCCTTCATCGCGGAACGGCTTGGGCGGAATGAGCATCGCAAAGTTCGTCTTGCCGCAGGCGCTCGGAAAGGCCGCGGCCACGTAGGTCCGCCGGCCGCTCGGCTCCTTCACGCCTGAGATGAGCATATGCTCAGCCAGCCAGCCCTCGTCGCGAGCCATCACCGACGCGATCCGCAGCGCAAAACACTTCTTACCGAGCAGCGCATTGCCGCCGTAACCGGAGCCGTAGCTCCAAATCGTCCGCTCCTCAGGAAAGTGAACGATGTACTTGTTCCTCGGATCGGTTTGGCAGGGCCAAGCAACGTCTTCCTGCCCCGGCTCCAGCGGCGCGCCCACCGAGTGCAGACACCGGACGAACTCGCCGTCGCCCAGCGCCTCCAGCACGCGGCTGCCCATGCGGGTCATGATCCGCATGTTCACCACAACGTACGGCGAGTCAGAGAGCTCGACGCCAATGTGCGAAATGTGCGAACCGACCGGCCCCATGCTGAACGGCAGCACGTACATCGTGCGGCCGCGCATCGAACCGGCAAATTTCGGCTCCAGGAGCGCGTTCATCGCCTCCGGCGCCATCCAGTTGTTCGTCGGCCCCGCGTCGTCGGCCTTCTCGCAGCAGATGAACGTGCGGTCCTCGACGCGCGCCACGTCGCTGGGATGACTGCGGGCTAGAAACGAGTTCGGCCGCCGCTTCGGGTTGAGCCGGATGAGGGTGCCGTCCGCGACCATCTGCTCGCACAGCCGGTCGTACTCCTCCTGCGAGCCATCACACCAGACGACTTGCTCCGGCCGGCAAAGCGCCGCCATTTCCTCGACCCACGCCACGAGCGACTGATTGGCCGTCTTCGGCGGCTCGGATACTGAGCTTCGCATGTCCGTCCTCAACCGGCGTTCGCGCAGATGTACCAGGCGCCGTTAGTCGGGCGGCTGCGAATCAAAGCTTTCCGATGATGCCGATCAGGTCCGCCGTGCGGCAGCTATAGCCCCACTCATTGTCGTACCAACTGACGACCTTCAGCATGTTGCCGTCCATCACCTGCGTCCAGTGCGGTACGAAGATCGAGCTGTGCGAATCGCCGATGATGTCGCTCGAGACGATGGGGTCTTCACAGTAGGCGAGGATGCCTTTCATCGGCCCTTCGGCCGCGGCCTTCATGGCGCCGTTCACCTCCTCGGGCGTCACGTTCTTCGACATGATGGCCGTGAGATCAACCACGCTGCCAGTGGGCACCGGGACGCGAAGCGAAATCCCGGTCAGTTTGCCCTTGAGCGCCGGCAACACCAGGCCGACGGCCTTCGCGGCGCCGGTCGAAGTCGGAATGATATTCTGCGCCGCACTGCGGGCCCGATACGGATCCTTATGCGGCATGTCCTGCACGCGCTGATCGTTCGTGTAGGCGTGTACCGTCGTCATCAAGCCTTTGACGATGCCGAACTTCTCGTGCAGTACCTTCGCGAGCGGCGCCAGGCAGTTCGTCGTGCAGCTCGCGTTGGAAATGCACTTCATCTCCGGCTTGAGTTGATCGTCGTTCACGCCCAACACGCAAGTGAGGTCGGCGCCGTCGTCAGCCGGGGCGCTGAGCACGACGCGCTTGGCGCCTGCCTGCAAATGGGTGTCGTATCCGGGGGCGCCGTCTTTCGAGCGTTTGGTGAAAATGCCGGTGCTCTCAACCGCCACATCGACCTTCATCTCCTTCCAAGGCAGCTCGGCAGGGTTCTTCACGGCAAGCACGCGGATTTTCTTGCCATCGACGATGAGGTTCTGCTCGTCGTGCTTCACGTCGCCCGGGAAGCGGCCGTGCGTGCTGTCATACTTCAGCAGCGTGGCGAGCATCTTGGTGTCGGTCAAGTCGTTGACGGCGACGACCTCGAACTCGCCGGCACGCTTATGAAGATTGCGGAACGTGAGGCGTCCAATACGACCAAAACCGTTGATGGCAACACGAATGGCCACGTGCATTACTCCTTCGAAATTCAGGGCATGTCGACCGACTGCCGGCGGTATTAAACAAAGGATTATACTGGGGCGAAAACCAGCCGAAAAGCCGTCAGTAGCAAGCGCGATCAGTCGGCCGCAGCTATCTGGGAGCGTGAAATGTCGCAGCTTGAGCGGCCAACATGGCAGCTTCCGCAGGGCGTGACGCGCGGTTTGTGGGACTACGTCCACGCGCCGCACATCGCCGACGATTACGACGAGTATTTTGCCTACAACGCGCTGTTCGAGACCGACGAAGCCGTGCTGCGCCGGCATTTTCACCCGCCGGGACTGGTGGCGGACCTGGGCTGCGGCACGGGGCGAGCACTTCTGCCGCTGGTGCGAGCAGGACACCGCGGCCTGGCGATTGACCTGTCGGACCACATGCTCCGCGTCGTCCAGGAGAAAGCGGCGAAAGAGAATCTGCCAATCGACTGTGTGCGGGCGAATCTCGTCCAGCTCGATGCGATTGCCGACGGCGCCGTCGATTACGCGATGTGCATGTTCAGCACGCTGGGGATGATTCGGGGCCGCGCCAATCGTCGCCAGGCGCTGACTCACTTTCATCGCGTCCTGAAACCCGGCGGCAAGTTCGTGCTGCACGTACACAACTATTGGTTCAACCTGCGCGATCCTGACGGGCCGGGTTGGGTGCTGTGGAACCTGCTCGCCTCGCAGTTTCGCCGCGAGGTTGAAGTGGGAGATCGCTGGTTTGCCTATCGCGGCCTGCCGAGCATGTACCTGCACGTCTTCCGCTGGCGGGAGCTCATGGCCGACCTAACTCACGCCGGGTTTCACATCCTCGAACGCATCGCCCTCGACGCGCCGCGCCGAGCGCCGCTCAAGCGGCCATGGCTTTTGGCGCCGCTACGAACGAATGGCTGGCTGGTTACCGCCGAAGCTTAGTTCGCGGGCTCCGCCAGCGCCTCGATTTTCTCGGCCGCCGAGGCCTCGGAGCGTCCGCCCATTCGTGGCAGAAACTTCGGAACGCGCTGCCGGTACATCTCGTACTCCCCGCCGAAGTGAGCGACGAGGTCGCGTTCCTCGACGAACGTTGCCAGAACCATGTAAAAGCTCAGCACGCTGGCCATCAACAGATGGCCGGCCGTCATTGTCGGCGTCGCCCAAAAGGCCAAGCCCCAGCCGATGTACAACGGATGGCGGACACTGGCGTACAACATGGGCGTGCGGAACGGCAGCGGCTTGTACGCCTGCCCGTTCAGGGACAGCCAAACCTGCCGCGTGCCGAACAGATCGAAGTGATTGATCATCAGGCTCACCAGCGGCACCATCAGCCACCCGGCCGCGAACAGCCCCCACAGCACCGCCCGCCCCACCGGCTGCTGCACGTCCCAGACG
>JAICUM010000096.1 GCA_025935855.1 Pirellulales bacterium
AACGACCTGAACGGGGTCGCCGACAAGGTCCACGCCGTGGGCGCGTTGTTCATCCTGGTGTTCGACCCGATCTCGCTGGGCCTGTTGAAAGCTCCGGGCGAGCTCGATGTGGACATCGCCATCGGCGAAGGCCAGGCGCTCGGCGCGCCGCAGCAGTTCGGCGGGCCCTACTCGGGCATGATGGCGGTGAAGGAGAAATATACGCGCGCGCTGCCCGGCCGCCTCGCCGGCATGACGAAGGACACGCGCGACGGCAAGCGCGGCTATGTGCTCACGCTGCAAACCCGCGAGCAGCACATCCGCCGCGAAAAGGCCACGAGCAACGTCTGCACGAACCAGGCGCTGTTCGCGGTACGTGCGAGCGTGTATC
Source organism: Pirellulales bacterium (assembly GCA_025935855.1). Taxonomy (GTDB): domain Bacteria; phylum Planctomycetota; class Planctomycetia; order Pirellulales; family Lacipirellulaceae; genus Lacipirellula. The sequence continues at coordinate 371 of JAICUM010000096.1, forward strand.
TCTCGCAACTTGGTCCGCAGGGATTGCGCGAGACGGCTAATCTCTGCCTGCAAAAGTCCCGCTATCTGGCAGAGCGGCTGTGTGAGAGCAATAGATTCTCGTTGGCGTTTGAGGCGCCAACGTTTAAGGAATTCGTCATCCGCGACGCGGAGAACGATGTGGAGGGCTTACTTAAATCGGCACTCGACGCCGGCTACCTCGCGGGCCTACCGCTCAGTCGCTGGTACCCAGAACTCAGCGATTGCCTACTAATCGCCGTGACAGAGAAGCGCACCAAAGCCGATCTCGATGGATTCGCTCAAATGCTTGATGCTGCTACCGTTGGTCGCCACCCCGCATTTTCCAATTAAGGAAATCATCTATCCGCAGATGACGCAGATCGACGCAGATGGATTAGTAGTCATGTTTTTATCTGCGCCTATCTGCGGCATCTGCGGACAAATCATTAGCACGAAAGATTGATGCGCAATACCCGCGATACGCAGATTCTGTTCGACCTCTCAAAGCCCGGTCGTCGCGCGGCCCGGCTGCCGGCGTGCGATGTGCCTGAAACGCCAGTTCAGGACTTGCTACCGGCAGAGTCGCTCGCTTCGACCCCCCCTGCCCTGCCGGAGGTGACGGAGCCGCAGATCGTGCGGCACTTCGTGAATCTCTCGACGCTGAACATGTCCGTGGACACGCACTTCTATCCGCTCGGCAGTTGCACGATGAAGTACAACCCCAAGCGGAACGAGCGGGCCGCGGCGATGCCGGCGTTCGCCGACCTGCACCCGCTGCAGCCGGCCGAGACGATTCAGGGCATGCTGCACGTGCTGTACGAAATGCAGCAGTATCTGTCCGAGATTTCCGGCCTGCCGGCCTGCTCGCTGCAGCCAGCCGCCGGCGCCCATGGCGAGTACACGGCGCTGCTCGTGGCGGAGGCTTACTTCCGCGACATCGGCCAGCGGCACGAGCGCACGAAGGTTCTCGTGCCGGACAACGCCCATGGCACGAACCCGGCGAGCGCCGTCATGGCGGGCTTTGAAACGGTCACGATCAAGACGCAGAAGAACGGCGGCGTCGATATGGCCGACTTCCACGCAAAGCTCGACGAGCACATCGCCGTGTTCATGATCACCAACCCGAACACTGTCGGCATCTTCGAGCCGAACATGCGGGCGATTGCCGACGCCGTACACCAGCATGGCGGTTTGGTGTACCTCGACGGCGCCAACATGAACGCCATTCTCGGCGTGACGCGGCCTGGCGACTGGGGTGCTGGAGGTTGGGGCGCCGACATGCAGCACTTCAACCCGCACAAGACGTTCAGCGGCCCCCACGGCGGCGGCGGCCCTGGGGCTGGGCCGATTTGTGTGACGGAGAAACTGGCGAAGTATTTGCCGACGCCGATAGTGGTGAAGGAGGGTTCGGGGTTCGGGGTTCAGGGTTCAGTTAAAGACGGCCCCTCTTCACTGAATCCTGAACCCCGAACCCTGGACCCCACTGCCTACCGCCTCGACTACAATCGCCCCAAGTCCATTGGCCGCGTGCGCTCGTTCTTCGGCAACGTCGGCGTGCTGTTGCGGGCGTACTGCTACATCCGCACGCACGGGCCGGACGGCTTGCGAAGCGTCAGCGAGAACGCCGTCTTGAACGCCAACTACTTGCTCAGCCGCGTGAAGCACTTTTTGCCCGTGCCGCAGGGCGAGCGGTGCATGCACGAATTTGTCGCCAGCGGGGCGAAGCTCAAGCAAGAGCGCGGCGTGTCGGCGATGGACATCGCCAAGCGGCTGCTGGACTTCGGCTACCACGCGCCGACAGTGTACTTTCCGCTCACCGTGCCGGAGGCGATCATGATCGAGCCGACGGAAACCGAGAGCAAGGAAACGCTCGATGCGTTCGCCGAGACGCTGTTTCGCATTACCGGCGAAGACCCGCAGCTCCTGCACGAGGCGCCGCACACGACGGCTATCAGCCGCCCCGACGAAGTGCAGGCCGCCCGCCAGCCGACGCTTTGCTGCCCGATTTGATGTTCTCTCGCAGAGGCGAGAAGGAGTGAACGGACGTGCAATTCAGCGTGCGTCATTTGATCCAAATACTCACGATTGCGGCTCTCGCTCTATCAATTGTTCGATACGCCGGCCCTGAAAATTTTGTCGTCCTTGGTGCAATTACGTTTTGGACATTCGCTATTTGCTTCATCCGCCGTGTTCGAAGTCTGAGGTAGCGTCCGCTAATTCTTTCAATGCGCCTTTTCTCTGCGGCTCTGCGAGAGACGAGTTTCCATGACGCCTGGCCGGTTGATTGTCGATCCACCACAGGACGGCGCCTGGAACATGGCGGTGGATGAAGCGCTCTTGGAGGACGCGGCCGAGCGCGGCGTCGCGTCGCTCCGGTTCTACCAGTGGAGCGAGCCGACGCTCTCGCTGGGATATTTTCAATCGAATGCCGATCGCCTCCGACATGCCGCGAGCTCTCGTGCTCCCATCGTCCGGCGCCTCAGCGGCGGCGGGGCCCTCGTCCACGACCGGGAGCTGACCTACTCGCTTTGCCTCCCGGCCAGCCATCCACTCGCGCGGGAATCTCAGCCGCTCTACGAGTTGGTCCACCATACTTTGATCGGCGCCCTTTCAACTCACTTCGCGGGGCTCAAGCTCTTCGGGGATATTCAACCGGGCGCGACACTCGAGCCGCCGGACGCCGCCGACGAACCGTTTTTATGTTTCATGCGGCGAACGGCCGTCGATGTTGTCGTCCTCCGGCCCGAGACGTCGGAGACGGCCAAAATCCTCGGCAGCGCTCAACGTAGACGCCGCGGGGCCGTACTCCAACATGGCGGCGTGCTGCTAGCCGCTTCCTCCTGCGCCCCTGAACTTCCGGGGCTCAACGACTGCTCGGACCTCGCAATGACGCCTGAAGAGCTAGTTCGCGTATGGCAGCCTAAGCTCGCCGCTGGCTTGGAATTAGGGCTTCAACCGCGGCCGCTGGACGAGCGTCTTCGCCAGACTGCCCAACAGTTGCGAACCGATAAATACTCGGCGCGTTCCTGGATCGAACGCCGCTAACTTCTTGCCAGTCGCGTCGCGAATGTCGATACAGTTCCAAGGCGGGTCAGCGTCGCGCCACGCGGAAAATGTTACCGAGGAGGTCGAAATTACGTTCCAGCAAGCATAGTTCTATCGGGGGGTGTGAAGCTGACTCGCCCCGGTTAGAATTCGTTCGCGGCAGGCCGATTTTGCTGTCACTTGACAAACCGGCATGTTATTCTCGCAGGCGGGCTCGTGGGGGGCCCAATTGCAACCATGTCGGGATTTCAGCCTGCGGCGAGCCAACTAGCTCACGGGAACATCTGGCAGGCGCAATGCTGTGCGCCTAGGTACATGGGCTCGTGCGCAGCTCCGGGCGTGCGCCTCTGCGCGCCGCGCGCCCTCGCCCTGCGCGTGGGTCGAATCGGAAAGTAGCGGCCATGGACGTCAAGTTAAAAGTGCTCGAGGGAGCCAAAGCGGGCGCCAAAATCGCCGTCAAGAAGACGGAATTTATCATCGGCCGCAGCCAGTCGTGCAGTCTGTGCGCGGGTAGCAGCGCCATCAGCCGGCAGCATTGTGCGATCCTTCGCGATGAGACGCGCGTCGCTATTAAAGACCTCGGCAGCCGGAATGGCACGCTCGTCAACGGCAACAAGATCGAAGGCGAAGTCGAGCTCACCACCGGCGATGAGATCACTGTCGGGCCGCTGAAGTTCCTCATTACGATCACGCCGGGCATTCAGAACGCCAAAAAGCCTGAGGTGAAAAGCGTTGCCGAAGCGGTTGCTCGCGCATCGGAGTCTGCCTTGGGCGCCGTCGATGACGATGACATCTCCAAGTGGCTGCTCAATCCAAGCTCGGCGCTGACCGAGACGCAGACCATTCGCATGGACGACACGAACGCGCTACACAAGCTCAACCAGGCGGCGGAGCAGGCGGCCGCGAAATCGGAAGCGGAGACGTCGGCGCTTGAGATTCCGGAGCCCGAAAAGGCGGGCTCCTCCAAGAAAGGCCCCGGAAAGCTGCCAAAACTGCCGCCGAAGCAGGAGTCCAAGGATAGCCGCGAAGCCGCGGCGGAAGCCTTGCGGGCCTGGAGCCGTCGCCGCTAAGCGGCGTGCGATTAACGTAGAATGGAGTTGAACTGTCTGGCGCCGCGCACCGTAGCGTTGGAATGAGGCGCGATTGAGGGCGCCGCATAACTTTTATCTCACTGAGTCGCCTTCACGATGGACGCATCCCGACTTCCCAAACCCGATCCTTCCGAATCCAAGCCGCAGGCGGCCCTGTTGGGCCTGGCTTTCGACGCTGACGACGGCCATAAGCGCATCACGCGCGGACCGAATTTCTTCCTGGCCGGAGGTTCGCAGGAAACGCACGGCGTCATGCAAGAGACGGCGATCAAGATCAACGAGCATCTGAACAAGGCCGGCAAGCAACTGGCGGACGTCTCGCCAAGCGAGCTCCGCGACATCATCGCGGACATCCATCGCTGAGCGAGAATGAATTCTCTCGCTCCTTCCTCACCGCCAACGGTCGTAAATGAACGGGAGGGCGAAGCTCCTGCTGAGCCGCGGCGCCACGTGCGCTTTGCGGCTCGGCGAAAGCTTCGCCCTCCCAATTCGCCTCACGACTGAAATCTTTCTTTAGAACGCCTGCGTTGGCGACGAGGTCTCTAGCATTGGTTCGGGCTGAAGTTCCGGATCGGCGGCGAGGATCGCTCGACCCGCCGGCGAGAGCCGCACGTACCCCAGCGCCCGGATGACTTCCAGCACCTCGCTGCAGGTGGGAAACATGCGGCCGCTTTTCCGCTTGTAGTCGTCCATGGCGTTCATGAACTCGACTTCCTCGATCGAGTAGTCGCGCTCGCAGGTGGTGGGGTCGATCTGGCGGCGGCGCTGCACCTTCGCCCGGCGCTCCAGCGGCGCGGGCGGCGTGGATTCCTCGCACTCTTCCTCGCGACGCTTGCCGCGGCGGCGATCGATCGTCACCACTTCCTCGCCGGCTTCCGAGGCGTTGCGGGCGCGTCGCGGCATGGAGCTGAGGCGCTGCTTCGGGGCGGCTGACTCTCGGGTGTTCTTGCGCGGGGCGCCGGTCTTCTTGGCCATGGAGGTCTCCGTGCAGGGATGGGCCCGGGGCGGGCAGTCGGTTGGCGGGCAAACGCCGCTGACGCTAGCAGTCATCGACCCGAGCTGCTGGAAAAATAGACCGGCCAGGAAAAATCTCCTATTTGCGGGGTTTTGACGGGTGGTGCGGTTTGTACGGCCTGAGCAAACCTGCCGGTGAGAGCGGCGACGGGTCGGCCGCCTGCTGGCACGGCCGGCAAACCCGCGCCAGGCGCAATTGATCTCGTCGCGCATCACCCCTCCTGATACTCTCTCACCCGCGCTCGTACTGCGCCGTTTCAGGCTCGAGGCAGTCGAGGCCGCGGAAATCGTCATGACCGGCAACTCAAATCACCGGCAAACACTACTCGCGCTGGCCGTCATTGGTTCGGCCGCCTGCTCGGGCTGCAGTCGCATGACGGCTCAGGCGCTGAATTCCGAGGGCGTGCGCCTGTACCAGGCCGGCAACTACCAACAGGCCGCCGACCAATTCCAACGAGCCATTGCGAGTAACCCGCAATCCGCGACGAGCTACTACAACCTGGCGGCGGCGCTGCACAAGAGTGGCAAGCTCACCGGCCGGCAGGAAGACCTCGCCCAGGCCGAACGGCTGTACAACCAGTGCTTGGAATACGATCCGAATCACACCGAGTGCTACCGCGGCCTGGCCGTGCTGCTCTCGGAAACCGGCCGAACCGACGCATCGTTCCGGCTGCTCGAAGGCTGGGCGGCCCGCAGCCCGCAGTTGGCCGACCCGCGCATCGAGCTGGCCCGCCTGCTTGAAGAGCAACACAACCCGCAGCTCGCCTCCGCACGGCTTGTCGAGGCGCTGGCCATCGATCCGCAAAATAGCCGGGCGCTCACGGCGCTGGGCCGCTTGCGCGAAGCGTCCGGCGATCGCGCGCAAGCGCTGGCCAACTATGAGCGCTCGCTGGCGATCAATCGCTTTCAGCCCGAAGTTTCCACTCGCGTCGCGGCGTTGAAAGCCGCGGGGGCGGGACTGCCCATCTCGCCGCTCGTCACGCCCGGTCCAGCGACAATGACGGCACAGCAACCGGCGGGCTCAATTCGCTATTAGGCATTCGCCGCTTTGCGAACAACTGTTCGAGCCGATCGCAGGCGGCGCTTAGAGCTGCCGGACCGTCGCACTTAGCTGCCACGTCGCCGCAACGATGGGCAACTTCCGCCGAGCTTAACAGCGGCTCCAGCGCTGAACTCACGGCCGCCGCCTTGAACTTCTTGCGCGGCACGACATTGCCGACGCCCAGCCGCTTCAACCGCAAGCCATTGTCGAGCTGGTCATAGGCCATCGGCATGACCAGCTGCGGCACGCCGCTCGCCAAGCCTTGGGCGCACGTGCCGATGCCGCCGTGATGCACCAATGCGGCGGCTCGCGGCAACAGCAGACTGAATGGGGTGAAGCCGAAGTGCCGAACGGTCGGCGGCAGCTTCGAGGGAAGTTGTTCCGCGTACTTCGTCATCAGCATGCCGCGGCGGCGCAGGCGCTCGCACGCCTCGATGGCCGTCTGAAAGAACTCGTTTGCCTGAATGTTGGCTGACCCCGGGGCAAACACGATCGGCGCCTCGCCCGCTTCGAGGAAGGCATTCACTTCACGGCTCAAATGCTGATCCGCGGGCGGGTCCCACAGCGGAAAGCCGACGAGGTCTACGTTCTTCGGCCAATCAGGCTGCGGCGTGCCGAACCATTCAGGAAACAGCCCGAGCACCAAATCGGGCGATTGGTTCCAACCGGCGAACACGTGCCGCACAGGCGGCAGGCCAAGCTCGGCTCGCAGTTGGTTGACCGGCGGCGCGATGACGGGATCAGTAATCCAGCGATCGCCGGCCCAGAAAATGCCGCGCTTCATCCACCGCGGCATGACCGTCATGTTCGGCGCGCCGATGTAACGCGGCGTGTCGTGCAGCGTCATGATCGCGAAGGGCGCGAAGTGAACCGTCGCCAGCGGCGCCCCGCACTTGTCGTGCAGAATGCGGCTGGCCAGATCCAACCCGTGCGCGGCGATCACAGTTTCGCCAGGCTGATAGTTCGCTTCGACAATGCGATAGGCCTCGCGCAAATAGGCCGACGCGCCCTTGGAAAGCACCAGCTTCAAACCGCGCCGCGGATGCCATAAGTCGGGATGGCCCATCAGGGTCCGGTACTCGTCCGCCGTGCCCAGCGGCAGGCATTCCAGGCCGGCCTGCTCGGCGATCGCCTGGAAATAGGGGTTCACCATGATTTGAACACGGTGACCCCGAGCCCGCGCCGCAGCGCCCAAACCGACCATCGGCAGCACGTCGCCATAGCTTCCCATGGCGCTGAGGAGCAGATGCATGGCTGAGGGCTTTCAAGACGAAGGGCGGAGTAGAGCTTAGTGAATCGTCGCATTGACTCGCCCAATGGACAAGCAGCCGGCCGGCGTTGCTCTTGCGGCGAGGGCGAATGACAATGGACCCGTAGGTCCCGCTTGCCGAGCGGGACCTGGCCATCTTGAGCGTCACCCGTAAATGAGGTCCCTTCCGGCAGAAGGGACCTACTGATCATGGCCGATTTTCAATCGACATTTGACGAGGATGACGACGCCGAGCTGGAGCTCGAGCCGGTCGATCCGGAAATCATTGCGCACGAGAAGCGGCGGGCCGAGCAGAAGATCGAGGAAATCGTCAAACGAGTGGACGTCGATGAGGTGCTCGATCAAGCCAGCCCCCACGGCGACATCGGACTGGACTTCGACTTTTCCAACTGGCGAAACTTCCGCTTCACGACTCGGCATCTGCTGATGTTCACCGCGGTGCTGGCGGTGATCTTCACGATCTTTCGCGTGGCGGCGGCAAGCTGCAACGCCGTTTTTTGGATGGGCGTCATCGCGCTGGGCGCCGGGTGGTATTGGGTCCACCGCGAAGAGAAGCGCCGCGATGCCGAGCGGCAACGGCAGCGCGAGAAGATTCTGAAAAGCTTTGGCCGCAAGGATGAATTGGTTGAGCAGGAAGCTGTCGGCGAGGGTCCGTTTGGGCGCGGCTTCGACTTTAAGTTCTCGTTCTCGCTACGGCAACTGTTCATCACGATGACCGTGGCGGCGGTGGCGATTTGGATTCTCAACGTCATTAATCCACAAATCTTGTCACTGCTTTTAGGCCTGATTGCCATCGGAGGGATCGTCGCGACCATTGCCGGCTTTGAGGCGCCGCCGATTGTGGTGCTTGGTTGGTGGCTGCTTTTGGTTGTGTACATTCTGGTCGCCATCATCGCGCAACTACGCGGATGACACGGCGCAACCGATTGCGCGGGTCACTGGCCGGCGGCCGGATCGACCTCTGGCTCGACCACGCCGCGATCTTGCAGCCACGTTGCGGCGCACCAACAGAGCAGCGCCCAGGAGAATCCAATCGCCCAGCCGGCGAGCACGTCCGTCGGCCAATGGACGCCTAGATAGACGCGGCTCACTCCCACGGCGATGGTGACGAACATCGCCACGCCGACCAGCAGCACTTTGAGCCGCGGCCGCCTGACGAACCGCGAGGCGACCATGCCGAGCGTCAGATAGACGGCGGCCGACATCGTGGAATGCCCGCTCGGAAAGCTATAGGTGTAAACCGTGACGCCGTGTGGCGTCAGGTCCGGCCGCGGCCGTTCGAACGCGTGCTTCAAGGCCGCCGAGAGAAGAAAGGCGCCGAGGCTGGCCAGCGCCACATACAGGGCCGCGTGTCGCATGGACGACAGCCAGAAGAACGCAACCACGGTCACAGTTATCAGCGTAATGACGAACACGCCGCCGAGCGCCGTGACATCGCGGCCCACCTCCTCGACCCAGCGCGGTCCGATCGGATCGGAAGGATCGCCCGGCACGCGCATCGCCAGCAGGATGCCGCGATCGACGTCCTGCGTCAGCCCGGCCTCGACGGCTCGCGACAGGCTGTAAAACCCGGCGGCGAGCAGCGCGGAAAGAGTGGCGAGCACGATCGCGGAGCGGATCAGCCGCCGATGGGCGGCGAGTTCGGCACGCGAAACTTGTGGGAAGAATTGGGGCATACGACAACTGCAACAGTCCACGAATTGATGGATGGCGTCATTGCGGCGTGCTACATCGATGCCAATGTTTAAGGTAACTGTCTCAAACCCGCATCGCCAGCGAACACGTAGCGGCGGTTTTAACCGCCATGTCAATTGCCTGTGGCTAAGACTATGCGGCGGCAAAAAGACGCCGCTACGACTTGCTAGACAAACGGCGCCTTCGCAGGCATGATTCAGCCATGATCGCGATTGACGACAAGGTTGCGCCGAAAACACTGTTGCCGCGTTGCGAGCGCCTTTGGGAACTCGCAGCGCCTAAGATCAAGCGACTCAACGAGCGGTTTTCCCACGCGGCGCCGTCGCCGGTCATCACGCGCGCCGGCCGCTACGAACCGCAAGGCTGGACGGAATGGACTCGCGGCTTTCAATATGGCTCGGCTCTCCTGGTGTTCGATGCGACGGGCGACAAGTCGCTGCTGGAAATCGGCCGCCGCGGCACGCGCGAGGACATGCACTCGCACGTCACGCACTTCGGCGTACACGACCACGGGTTCAACAACGTCAGCACGTTCGGCGCCATACGGCGGCTGATTCTCGAAGGCCGAGCGGCGGATGACGCCGATCAACTCGACTATTACGAGTTGGCGCTGAAATCTTCCGCTGCCATTCAGGCCGCACGCTGGATGCGCATCGCCGACGGCCGCGGCTATATCTATTCGTTTAACGGGCCCCATTCGCTCTTTAGCGACACGATTCGTTCGCTCCGCGTGTTGGCGCTTGGCCACCTGCTCGGCGCCCACGTGCAGGGCGAGAACGACGCCCGCATCGACATGCTCGAGCGGCTCATCAACCATGCCCGAGTAACGGCCGAGTTCAATGTTTATTACGGCGAGAACCGCGATGTTTATGACGTGCGTGGTCGCGTGGCCCACGAAAGCATCTTCAACACGAACGACGGCCGCTACCGCTGCCCGAGCACGCAGCAGGGCTATTCGCCGTTCACCACGTGGACCCGCGGCCTGGCGTGGATCATGCTCGGTTACGCCGAACAACTGGAGTTCCTCGACTCGCTCGCTGATTCCGACCTCGAACCACACGGCGGCCGTGAGCAGATTGTCGAGTTCATGCAAAAGGCTGCCGAAGCGGCGTGTGATTTTTACCTTGAGCACACGCCCGCGGACGGCATTCCCTACTGGGACACCGGCGCCCCAGGACTGGCGAAGCTGGCCGACTATCTATCGAAGCCTGCTGATCCGTTCAATGACTTTGAACCGGTGGACAGCTCAGCCGCGGCCATCGCCTGCCAGGGTTTGCTGCGGCTAGGCCGGCGAATGCAGGATCGAGGCGAGAAGAAGGCCGGCGATCGCTATTGGCAGGCGGGTCTAACCACCTTGAACGCGCTGTTGAAGTCGCCCTATCTCGCCGAAGATCCTAAGCACGAAGGCCTGCTTCTACACACCATCTACCACCGCCCGCGCGGCTGGGATTACACGCCGCCTGAGGCGAAGATTCCGCACGGCGAAGCCTGCATGTGGGGCGATTATCACTTGCTCGAAGCGGCGCTGTATGTTCAAAGAGTGGCGCTGAAGCAAACGTATTTCGCCTTTCACCTGCCGCTCGCCAATCCGTGACATCCGTGACATCCGCGGTCGCGTTTGTCATTAAATGTCCGCTCAACAGCACAACGTGGCCTTCGTCACCGGCGGCAGCCGCGGCATCGGCTTTGGTATCGCACAGGCGCTCGCCGCTGAAGGCTGGCGGCTCGCGATCAACGGCATGCGGCCCGAGGCTGACGTTCAAGAAGCACTTCAGCAGTTGCGAGAATCATCGCCGGACGTGACCTACTGCCGCGGCGACATTTCCAACGCCGAACAGCGCGCTCATTGTCTCGACCAGATCGACGGCCATTTCGGCCGGCTTAACCTGTTGGTGAACAACGCCGGGATCGCGCCGCCGCGCCGCGACGACATCCTGGAAGCCACCGAAGAGTCGTTCGACAAAGTGTTCGCCGTGAACCTCAAGGGGCCGTATTTTCTCACGCAGGCGGTCGCCCGGTGGATGATCGTCCAGCACCAGGCCGACGCGGCGTTCGACGGCTGCATCATCAACATTTCGTCGGTCTCCGCGGAGCTGGCTTCGGTAAATCGAGGCGATTATTGCATGGCCCGCGCCGGCACGAGCATGGCCACCAAGCTATGGGCCGTGCGGCTGGCCGAGTTCGGCATCCGCGTGTATGAAATCCGTCCGGGGATTGTCGCCACCGACATGACTGCTGGCGTAAAGGAAAAGTACGAGCGTATTA
>JAICUM010000777.1 GCA_025935855.1 Pirellulales bacterium
GACGCCGCCATGGCCGGCGGGTCATCGTCGCTGCAGTTCCTCGATCAGCACGGCTTCGATACGCTCGCGCTGCTGAGTGAACAGATCGTTCCGGGTGCGCGTGCCGCCGCGGTGCCAGAGTTCCTCGATCGCCTGCTCGCGGTCGCATCGACCGAAACACAAAAACACTTCACGCAGGCGCTCGGCGCCTTCGAGCGCGCGGCCCGCGAGGCGCATGGCATGCCGTGGAAGTCGCTCGCGGCGCCGGAAGCGGCGGCGCTGCTGACAAAAATTTCCACGCTGCCCGCCGATGACATCACGCGGCAGTCGTTCGAGGGCCTGAAAGCCGCCATCGCCGAGACGTTCTACTCGAGCGAGATGGGCAAGAAGGAACTGGGCTGGAACGGCAGCGTGACATTCGCGCCGCCCGCCGCGTGTGCATGATCGCCGGGTCACCGGCGGCGTGAATTCTATCTTCCGCAACAAAAACCTGTACGAGGGGAGTCCCATGAAAATCCGTTTGTTTGCCGCTTTTGCATTGCTGATGGCCGCGGCCCTGCCGGCCGGTGCCGCAGATCTCGTGGGCCGATGGACCGCGGAATTCGATTCGCCGATCGGCGTGCAGAAGTACGTCTACGAATTCAAGAAATCCGGCGACACGCTCACGGGCGAGGCAACCCACGATCACTCCATGGGCAAGGGCACGGAGCCGTTGAGCAACATCAAGCTGGAAGGCGACAAGGTCAGCTTCGACGAGCCGCTCAACATCGAGGGCAACTCGATCACCATCAAGTACACCGGCACGCTGGCGGGCGACGAGCTCAAGCTCTCTCGCGTGGTCGGCGAATTCGGCACCGAGCAGCTGACGGCCAAGCGCGCGGTGGCGCCGTAATGAAAAACTACCGTTTGCTCCTGCTGTCCGTCCTCGGAATGCTGGCCACCGGTGCCGCGCACGCCGAGCAATTCAGCGTGGCGTTGTTCACGAAAACCGCCGGCTGGCACCACGAGTCCATCCACGAAGGGGTCACGGCGGTGCGCAACCTCGGCGACCTGCACGACTTCAAGGTTTTCTGGTCCGAGGATCCCACGCGCATCTTCAAGGACGAGGAGCTCAAGAAGTACAAGGCCGTGATTTTCCTGAGCACCACGGGCGACGTGCTCAACGACGAGCAGCAGGCGGCCTTCGAGCGCTACATCAAGGCGGGCGGCGGCTTCGTCGGCATCCATGCGGCGGCGGACACCGAGTACGACTGGCCGTGGTACGACAAGATGGTCGGCCACATGTTCCACATCCACCCGCTCGTGCAGACCGCCACGATCAAGGTCGAGGACTTCAACTTCCCCGGCATGGACCGCTTCGCGAAGCGCTTCCTGTGGACGGAGGAGTGGTACGAGTTCGACGCGTCGCGCTCGGACAAGCTGCACTATCTACTCAGCGTCGACGAGAAAACCTACAAGCCCGAGGCGAACTGGGGCACGAAGTCGGGCAAGGGCATGGGCAAGTTCCATCCGCTCGCGTGGTACCAGGAGTACGAAGGCGGCCGCGCGTTCTACACGGCGCTCGGACACCTGCCGGGCACGTGGAGCGACGCGAACTTCCTGCATCACGTGTACGGCGGCATCTACTGGGCGGCCACCGGCAACGGATTCACCGCCAACTGACTTTCGCCGCTTCGACTGCGAGTATGGATTACGGCTGAAGCTGGCTGGAGGCGGCCGCGCGCGCGTTTCCTGGCATCCGATCACAGATCGGGCTCGTCCACGAGCATTGGTAAATGTTGATGGCCAATTACCGATGCACGTC
>JAICUM010000410.1 GCA_025935855.1 Pirellulales bacterium
CGCTGCTTGGGATCGTCATACGGATCCCACTGCCCGACGACGCCGACCGCTCGCTCGGCATCCGTCACCTGCCGATAGAATTTCACCCACGACCGCCACACCCCGTCCCGGCAGTTGATCATCGGCTTGAGAATCACCTTCATGCGATTCTCGCGCGCCAAGTCCATCGCACGGCGAATCTCGTCATCGCTCACCATCCGCGGATTGGCCTCGCCCCACGCAAACTCCGGCGTCTGATGCGTGGGCATCGTCGTCGAAAAGCACAGGCAAACCGTGTCCGTCCCCGTCGCCGCCAGCGCCTTCATCGAACGCGCCGCCTCCGGCGACTCATACGCCCCCCGCCGGCTATCGAAGCCCCACGAATAGCCCTTCACGAAGGAAAACTTGGTCACGGCCTGCTCCGCGACACACAACGGCGCGGCTAAGACGCCCACGAGACCGATCGCAATAAAAGCTAAATTTCGCAATGCCCCTTCCTCGCACCATGCAACTATTGTCAGTCCTAAGTCCACGACCCGCCCGACGGTATAAAGATTAGAGCCAGCGCGTCAGGCCTGAAAGGCCGTGCTATGAAAGCCCAGGGCAAAGCCCTGGGTCATGGAGCGTGAAAAGGATCGTTAGCCCTGTAAGGGCGTGCTAGTCGATCTGCAGCTTTAATCCAAGTCAAGAGGACGCCCATGAAAGAAGCGCCGCAGCGGCACAGGCAAAGAGCCCGACCACCTTCGCAATCGAACCAACGATCGAAAAGCCCCAGAACGCGGCCAACACGCCGCCGCCAATCACCTTCGCCACCGAATTGGCGGCCTTACTCACGACTCTGTCAAGCTTGGTCTCCATGCGCCCGATTCTACAGCATGGCTATACTGTGACCATGTCGTTTTGGCTCTACAGTCCCAAGAAAGCCGGCCGCCGAAAACTCTATTCGGTAAGCCTGCCGCTGCTTCCCTTCATCGCCCTCATCGGCCTGCTCGTCGCCTTAGTCTTGCCGCTAATCCACGGCTGCCTGCGATAGCCTACCGGCCAATCTTCAAACCTTTTTCCAGTGATGAGCAGAAGTATCGACGACCTAATACACTCACTCGATGCCTTCGTCGCAAGCAATGATGGAACGGATGAGCAACGGCTGAACGACATCCTCCGCCATTCCCATACGCTCTCAACGAGACATCTCGTCCTACCGGCCATGTTTGCAGTAATGGAACGGTATCCGGATGCCGACTTGGGATCGCCCGGTCCCCTGGTGCATTTGATTGAACAACTCCCACTCTCGGAATTCGAGCCGCTACTCCGCAGTTCAGTACGGCGGCAACCTGGCGAACTTAACGTTTGGATGGTCAACCGAATATTGAATAGCTCGATTTCAGGCCAACATCGAAACGATCTCTTAGATCTGCTACGTGAAGTCAAGTCACACGCGCGTGCTTCTGCAGGGACGAAGCAAAGCGCACATCGATTCTTGAAGCATCAGGCCTCGCGTAATCCAAGCGAAAATCAATAAACTGAACGCTCACCTTCGCCAGGCACCACTGGCATTTTCGCCGGTGAGAATTGGATATACGCTTCCAACTAAACTCGGCTGTTAAGGTGAGGCGAAGTTCAGCCTCAAGTCTCTACCCCGCCTTCCGTCGCATCCAGCTCCGCAAAGATCTGTGACACCGGAACAGAAAACCCCGGCAACACCGCTCCGCCATCCAGCAAGTCGTCCCCGCCGAGCGTCACAAACTCTGTCGCCGAAGAGTAAACCGCCACTTCGCGAGTCTTCGGATAAACAAGCCACACAGCGATCACGCCGGCGGCAAAGTAATCGCGGAGCTTCCGCTCCATCTCGCGCTTAGTGTTGCTCGGGCTGATCACCTCCACGGCCAGGTCGCAGCCGAGTTCCCAAAACGCGCCCGGCTTCAGCGTGCGGCCGGCGAAGCGCTGTTTGGAAATGTACGCCACGTCCGGAATACGAATCTTATCGCGCTCAAGGCGGAACATGCCGTCCGAGCCAAGCACAAGGCCAAGCTTCCTGGGCAGCACAAAGTTATTGAGAAGCGTCGCAATCCAAGCCGCCAGATATGATTCACGCCACCCCATCGCTTTCTCCACCAAAGTTCCATCGATGAGCTCGAACAGCCGATCGTGACGATCGTGTAGTTCGATCACGTCCGCCTCGGTCGCCTCGCCGGGCGGCGGACTGGTGCGAAGACGCGCGATGGGGATGTCGCCAAAGCGAGCGATCACCTCGCTGGCGGTCCAAATCGGAAACCCGGCGTCAGAAGCAGTGGACAAGTTCGCCGAACTCCTGAAAAGCGTTGGCAGTTGGCCGCGACAACGGCGTCATTCTAATTCCTTTTTCGGCGAACGGCCATCAAACGAACGCCGATAACCGCAGGATACTCAACCCGCGAACCCATAACAACTTATGGCCATTCTTCACGACACCTCACCCTCTGCTTCCCCACAGTCCGATAGCACCGATTCTCCCGATTTTTTCCTAGACTCCGATTTTCCCGTCGGTAAAATTAGAAGGCTGGATTCGGCCAGGTTCGCTCCCGACGCCCTCGCAGATCAAACTCGACGCACGACAGTCCCAGCGGCTTTTGCCAGCAACGGCTTACGTTCCAAGCGCCCCCTAGCGCGTTCCCCCAAACGCGCCGCTTGAACCTGGCCCACCGCCGGCGGCCCTGCCCCACCAGGCATTCTGATCGCGCACGTAGCGGCTCGCTGAGCGAATCTATTGTCCACGGCCGTCGCATGATCGCTCAAGCGTTGTTGAGCGCGGCGACCGGAGGCGCATCGGTGTTAAGTCGCGACCCGTTTGTCCACGCGCGGAGCACAGAGCAGGGAACTGCCGCTCGAGCCCGCTGCCAGGCAACAAGTCGCGTTGGTCGTTTCAGTGTTCGTGCGTCGAAAAGCGTCGGTCGTCCGCTCGGCTCGCGCTTCGCTTCGCACCCATTGGTAAAAGCTTGACGGTGGCGGAGGGAGTATGCGTCGCGAAAGCCCTGGCGCGGTCCGGCGATTTTCCCGCAACTGTAATCTTTTACCAAATCTCGATGCAGCCGTTGTTTACGAGCGAGCGGTGTTAAGATTAGTTGTCTCTGTCGCCAACTCTTGGGGGATCCTCTGCCGCTTGTGCGCACGGCCCGGGTCGTATTGTCGCGCGACCCGTGCGAACCGTCGGGACTCGTCGAGCTGTCTGTCTTACCGTGATGTCGCTTGGGGCCATGCCTGCGCAGCCCGCCCTGCCGATCACGTTCTCGACTCGCTCGGACGAACCGCCGCGCTTAGCCCGCGCCGCCAGCCGGAGCACGAACGGCCGATAACTGTCCGTCGGCCCGCCCGCAAGAGAACCACGATTGAACTTTAGAGGAGTCTGGAAACTTGTACGACACGTTACTGGATCATGACCTGGAAGATGAAGTGGTAGTCGTCGATGGCGACGTCGAGATCGAGGCCAAGGGATTGGACGACGATCTGGACGACGGCGATGAGCTTTCGCTCGATTTGGCCGATGACGAGGCGAAGGACGAGGCGTCTGGCGCCTTGGAGTTCGACGACGAGCTCGCGGGCGACGGCGAATCGTGGTCAGACGACCCGGTGCGAATGTACCTCACCCAGATGGGCGAGATCCCGCTGCTCACCCGGCAGCAGGAAATCAACCTCGCGCGCCGGATCGAAACCACCCGCACCGCGTTCCGCCGCCGGCTCTTGGCCTGCGACTACGTCATCCGCAGCGCCTACAAGGTGCTGAAGCGCGTTCACCGCGGCGAGCTGCCGTTCGACCGCACGGTGCAAGTCTCGGTGACCGATCGGCTCGAAAAGGAGCAAATCCTCGGCCGGCTGCCGCACAATCTCGCCACGCTCGAGATTCTGCTGGATCGCAACGCCGAGGATTACCGCATCGCCACGAACAAGAACGAAAAGCCGGCCCGCCGCGAGCAGGCCTGGAAGAACCTGGCCAAGCGCCGCCGCCGGGCCGTAATGCTCGTCGAAGAGCTCGGCCTGCGCACCCAGCGGATCGAGTCTCACATCCAGACGCTCGAAAAGTTCAGCGCCCGGGTCGATGAGCTCAAGGCCCAGTGGGAGCAGATGAAGAAGGACCGCCGCCCGGCGTCCGAGCGGAAGGCCGTCATCATCGAGTATCGCAACATCCTGCGCAACACCCAGGAAACGCCGACCAGCCTCCGCAACCGCGTCATGTACATCAAAGAGGTCTACTCGAAGTACCAGCGGGCCAAGCGCGGCCTGAGCGAGGGCAACCTCCGCCTCGTCGTCTCGATCGCCAAGAAGTACCGCAACCGCGGCCTATCGTTCCTCGACCTCATTCAGGAAGGCAACGCCGGCCTGATGCGGGCCGTGGACAAGTTCGAGTATCGCCGCGGCTTCAAGTTCTGCACCTACGCCACGTGGTGGATTCGCCAGGCGATCACCCGCGCCGTGGCCGACCAGAGCCGCACCATCCGCATCCCGGTCCACATGGTCGAAACCATGAGCCGTGTGCGGAATGTCTCGCGGGCGCTGCTGCAACGGCTCGGCCGCGAGCCGACAATCGAAGAGACGGCCAAGGCCGCCGGCTGCTCGGTCGATGAAGCCCGACGCGTCCTGGCGATGAGCCGCTACCCGATCAGCCTCGACCGCCCGGTCGGCA
>JAICUM010000677.1 GCA_025935855.1 Pirellulales bacterium
AGCTTTAGTAAATGTTTCACGTCCCAGCCGCTGTCGATGAATTCCAGCGCCAATCGATCGAGAAGTTCTGGATGATCGGGCGGGAATCCTTGGCCGCCCAGGTCGTCAAGGCTGGCCGCCAGACCGCGTCCGAAGAGCAGGTACCAGAACCGGTTTGCCATCACGCGGGCCGTGAGCCCGCCGGCGCCGTGCTTGGCGTCCGTGAGCCAGTTGGCGAGGTCCAATCGCGTGGCACGGCGGCCCGCCGTGTCGAGCTTGCCGAGAAACTCCGGAACCGCCGGCGCCACGACTTCGCCGGATTCGTCCTGCCAATTGCCGCGCGCAAGGACCCGCGTCACGCGCGGCTCGATCGCGACGGTGATCATTGTCTTGCGAACGTTCTTGTGGAGTTCCTCAAGCTTGGCCTCGCGCGCTTTCAGTTCTCCGGCGAGGGTCCCCTTATCGGAATTGTTCTTCTGGCCCGTGCCTGCCTGGAGCTGATCTTTGAGCCGCTGGATTTCACGCCCAAGAGCGTCCGCCTCGGCTGATTGCTCAGCCGTCGGCAGCTCCATTTCCGGCTCGCGGATCGTGGGAGAAATGTCGAAGCCGTGGGTGAGGTGCTTCGCCTCGTCAACGTCGGCGAAGAACGCCGACATCGAGTAAAAATCCCGCGTCGTGTAGGGATCGTATTTGTGATCGTGACACTGCGCGCAGCCCAAGGTGGCCCCCATCCACACCGCGGACAGGTTCCGCACGTGATCGGCGGCGTAAATGGCCAGGTACTCTTTCGGCTGCACGCCCCCCTCATGCGAGGTCTGCAGCACGCGGTTGTAGCCCGTGGCGACCCGCTGGGCCTGCGTTGGCTTTTCGAGCAAATCGCCAGCCAACTGCTCGCGCGTGAACTGGTCGAACGGCATGTTCGCGTTTAGCGCGCTAATCACCCAGTCGCGATAGGCCTGAATGTGCTGCTCCTGGTCGCCGTGGTAACCGACCGTGTCGGCGTAGCGCACCAGGTCCAGCCAGTACATGGCCAGCCGCTCGCCGCAGTGCGGTGAAGCAAGCAGCCGATCGACGAGCCGTTCATAGGCCTCGGGCGACTTGTCGGTCAGGAATCCTTCCACCTCCTCCGGCGTCGGGGGCAGGCCCACGAGGTCGATGCAAAGCCGCCGGATGAGCGTCGTCTTGTCAGCCTTAGGCGACGGCCGAAGGCCCTCGGCTTCCAGCCGATGGAGAATAAACGCGTCGATCCAGTTGAGCGGCCAGGCGGCGTCTTTTACCGCCGGCGTGTCATGAGGCTTCGGCGGAATGTACGTCCACGCCAGTTCCCAACGAGCGCCCTGGTCAATCCACTTAGTGAGAAGCTCAATCTCGCCCTTAGTGAGCGGCTTGCCATGTTCCGCCGGCGGCATGCGCTCATCGGCATCGTCGGTGGCGACCCGGCGGATCAGCTCACTCTCGCTGGACTTGCCGGGAACGATCGCCGCGTAACCGCCGCGGTCGGCCTTCGCGGCTGCCTCGGTGTCCAACCGCAGCTCGGCCTTCCGCGACGCGGGATCAGGACCATGGCACGCGAAGCACCGGTCCGAAAGAATCGGCCGGATGTCGCGGTTGAATTCGATTGAGTCGGTAGCCGCCGCGATCGGGGTGGCGCCTACTGTAGTCAATACAACGCAGAGGGCAGACACGCTAGTCCATGGAAAGAAGCCGTGCCGCCGCGTGGACTTTGCAGACGCTGAGCGCTGCGACCGATCTTCTCTCACGAGCGCCCTTCTAACAGCTATTAGCGTCGCTTGGACGTAACTCATAATTCTCCGTGGTAACGCCAAGACGACAACGTGGCCCGCCGCCGGCGCACCTCGATTAACTTTGCGCTAACAGCCGCTCGAATGCCCTGCGCTCATCCGACAAAGCGGCAAGGCGATCTTTCGGCGACGTGTTCTCTTCCGCCAACAACCATCCATTGTACCTGGCGCCCTGCAGCAACTTCACCAGCTGCGGATAGGGGTATTCGTTTCCGCCCAACTGGCGAACGTGCGTCGTGTACCCGAGACGCTTTTCGACCAGGCGAAAGTTACGCTCCAGCCCCCCATCTTCCAGGTCCTGAGGATTGCTGTTCCAGCAGACGGCCACATTCGGGTGGTCGGCCACGTGCATGATAGACGCGATGATCGGCAGCCGAGCGCATCCGCCATGCACTTCCAAGCGAATCTGTTGGCCCAAGTCGGCCGCGTACGCGCCCAGCTCGTTGAGCGACCGCCCGATCTGCTCGATGGTTTTCTCGTGCCGCACACCGGCCGGCAGATCGTTCGGCTTGACCTTCACGCCGCTGCCGCCGACGTCATGGCCCAGCTTAACGAAAGCCTTGGCCGATGCGATTGAAGCCCGAAGGCGCGCCTGATCCGGATG